>JAJYBO010000191.1 GCA_021778975.1 Deltaproteobacteria bacterium | reverse complement strand
ATCTTTTGTGGATGCCATTGTCGGCGGCGCCATCCCCAGATCTTATATCCCCGCGGTTGAAAAGGGCATTGTCGAAGCCTGTCAAAAAGGCATCCTGGCCGGATATCCCTGTGTGGATTTCAAAGTGACCCTGGATGACGGGTCGTATCATGCGGTGGATTCATCCGAAATGGCTTTCAAGATCGCCGGTTCCCTGGCCTTCAAGAAGGCGGTCGCCGATGCCAAACCCGTTCTTCTAGAACCGATACTGAATGTCGAGATCACCACGCCCGAAGAGTTCATGGGCGATATCATGGGCGATCTGAACAGTCGCAGAGGCAGGGTTCTGGGAATGGACGCCGCAGGCAAATATCAGGTCATTAAAGCCAATGTTCCCATGTCCGAGTTTTTGACCTACGCGCCGGATTTGACGTCAATGACGGGCGGCAGGGGGGTGTACAGCATGTCGTTCTCCCATTATGACGAAGTACCCGCTCAAATTGCAGAGAAATTGCTGGTAGAACTCAACAAAGACAGGGAATAACCTCTCGACGCAAACGGTCGGGGGCTGTGAAATTCACAGCTCCCGACCGTTTCAGAAAACGCTGCATTGCCGATAATTTTTTGATAACCGCCTTGCCGCGCTGTCTGCTTTTTCGATACAATTCCGACGTTGCCATGAATACACATCGGTAGTTACGGACATCCCGGCGTCATCGCGAACATTTTTTTCAGAGTCAACCGATATGAATGGCCAGTGTCAATCCCCCTTGAAAATATGCCTGTTAAGCTACCGCAGTAATCCTCATTGCGGCGGCCAGGGTGTATATATCCGAAATCTCAGCCGCGCATTGCGCGATCTGGGGCATCGGGTGGATATCGTATCCGGACCGCCGCAATTGCATCCTGAACAGGGCATTTCCGTGTTCCAACTTCCCTGTCTGGATCTCTACAATCCAGACGATCTCTTCAGAACTCCCTCTCTGAAAGAACTTTCCGACCCCGTCAACCTGATGGAATGGATAGGCGTTTCCACAATGGGGTTTCCGGAACCGTTTACATTCGGCGTACGGGCATGGCGATTTCTGCAATCCAGGTTCCAGCATTACGATATCGTGCATGACAACCAGAGCCTGTCATACGGCCTGTGGGCTATCGCCAGAAACATTCCCGTCGTTGCGACCATCCATCATCCCATTACGGTGGATCGCCGCATCGCCGTGCGTTCAGTGACGTCGGCCTGGAAGAAGTTCAAGTATCTGAGGTGGTACTCGTTTATCGGCATGCAGAAGCGGGTATCCCGCTCTCTATCGCATATCATCACCGTATCCGACTGCGCGAGGGACGACATCAGCACGGATTTCAACATTCCATCACACAAATTCCGGGTGGTTCCCAACGGGATTGACACAGAGCTGTTTTACCCTATCCGAGATATCGCACGAGAAAAAAACCGGATCATCGTCACCAACAGCGCCGACACCCCGCTAAAAGGTCTCTATTATCTGCTGCACGCGGTAAAAACCCTGTCCAGGACTCGAAAAATTCGGCTGGTGGTGGTGGGATCGCCCAAAAAAAACGGCGGCATTGTCCGATTGATCACCCATCTGGGCATCGGAAGAATTGTGACATTTACCGGCCGTATTTCTCATGAGGAATTTGTCCGTCAATACGCCAGGGCGTCCATCGCGGTGGTGCCATCCGTATATGAAGGATTCGGGCTGCCGGTAGGCGAGGCCATGGCCTGCGCCGTACCGGTCATCAGCACGACCGGCGGTGCATTGCCCGAAGTTGTCGGAGACGCCGGCATTTTGGTGCCTCCAGAAGATCCGGACGCCCTGGCAAAGGCAATCGCGGCGTTGCTGGACGATCCGGATCGGGCGCATCGGTTGGGGTGGGCGGGATATGAGCGGGTTCATCGGCACTTCACATGGCGCCGGGCCGCGGAGAAAACCGTTGCCGCATATCGGGAGGCTATGGATGATCACCGTTGATTTTAAAAAGATTTCGATACGCCCGAATGACCGAATTCTGGACATCGGCTGCGGAACCGGACGCCATACGGCCGCGGCCTATCAGCAGCCCGAGGTGTCGGTCATCGGCGCAGATATCAGCCATTCCGATCTCCAGGAAGCCAGGAAACGGCTGTGTTTCCATGACCGTCTGGGCGCGCATGGCCGCGGACGGTGGACTCTTTTGATGGCCAATATCACCGCCCTGCCCTTCGAGGATGCCAGTTTCGATGTAGTGATCTGCTCCGAGGTGCTGGAACATATCCATGAAGATGCCGGAGCCATCGCGGAAATTATTCGGGTATTGAAACCCGGAAGCATCCTGGTGGTGAGTGTACCCCGATATTTTCCCGAAAGAATCTGCTGGGCGCTATCGAACGCCTATCACCAGACGCCCGGAGGTCATATCCGCATTTACCGCAACCATCGTCTGCAGCGGTTGCTGAAAACGGGCGGCGTCATTCCATATCTCCACCATTATGCACACAGCCTGCACTCGCCTTATTGGTGGCTGAAATGTCTGGCAGGCCATGACCGTGAAGATGTGACGCTGGTAAACCTGTACCACCGTCTGCTGACCTGGGATATTCTGACAAAGCCCCGATTGACACGGTTTCTGGACCGGTTACTGAACCCCGTTTTGGGAAAAAGTCTGGTTGTATATTCCCAAAAGCCGAAAGGTGTTCTTTTCCAAACGGTGCATTCTACGATGAAAAAACCTGAGTATTTCTGACAAGAAAGGAGACACAATCGGCATGATTCTCAGCATGACGGCCTTTGGAAGCCACAAACTGTCTCGAGACGCCATTGCTGCAAGCTGCGAAATCCGCGGCTGCAACAGCAAATCTCTGGACATATCGCTCAAAATGCCTCCCGGATATCCGCCCTTTGAAGAAAAAATCAAAGCCATTCTTTCCGAAAGAATCACCCGCGGAAGGCTGGACGTTTATCTTCAGATTTCAGATCCGACCGCTGCAACCGTCGCTTTCGAGATTGACGAATCCAGAGCCAAAGCCTATTATGATGTCCTGAACAGCATCATCCGTATGTTTTCTCTGACAGACTCCGTGTCGCTGGAAATGCTGATCGGGTGCAACGGCATCATCAAACCGGCCGAAACCGAAAAAAACATGGATGCCGCGTGGGATATCGTGCAACCATGTGTCCAGACAGCACTCGACCACCTGATCGAAATGCGGGCCAAAGAAGGCGATTATCTGGCGGCGGATATCCGTGAACGTCTCGATATCATGGAAAAACAGATAGACGCTATCGAGGGGCGATGCGATTCCTTAGAGACGATTCAGGCTAAACTGCTTCAACGCATCCAGCAGATCACCCGAGGCGTTGTAGAGATAGACCCTGCGCGTCTGGCGCAGGAAGCCGCTTTTTACGCGGATCGGGGAGACATTTCCGAAGAAATCGTCAGGGCCAGAAGCCATATATTTCAATTTCGGAATATAATGAACGCTCCGGAGCCGGCGGGTCGAAAACTGAATTTTCTGCTTCAGGAAATGCAGCGGGAAATCAACACCCTGGGGTCCAAAGCCGAAAACCCCGCCATCGCGTATCAGGTGGTGGAGATTAAAACTGGCATTGAAAAGATCCGTGAACAGGTTCAAAATATCGAATGAGAGAGGGTGTCTTTGGAAGCTATTGTCAGCCAGGCCAGTTCCAGACTCAATTCAATGCTGCTGAACGTCGGATTCGGCAACATCGTCATCGCGAACAGAATCATCGCCGTCATTTCCCCAAACTCGGCGCCGGCAAAACGTCTGAAGGACGAAGCCAAAGACGATAAACGCCTGATTGATGTCACCCAGGGCCGCAAAACCCGTTCCGTACTGATTACAGACAGCAACCATGTCATCCTGTCCGCCATTCAAACCGAAACCATATCTCAGCGGCTTTTAACGCTGAAAGAGACCGAAGGATCTGGAATAATTCCAAAATGAGCATTGTTTCAAACCAGTTGGAAACGCCTCCTGAATCTGGTCATCCAGAGGGGCGACTCTTCATTTTTTCCGCTCCGTCCGGCGCCGGAAAGTCCACCCTGTGCATGGCCGCGCGCCGTCATTTTCCAGACATGCTGTACTCGATATCGCACACCACACGGCCTCCCAGAGATGGAGAAACGGATGGAAAAGATTATCACTTCATCACGGTGGAGGCATTTATCCAGAAGATCGAATCAAACGGATGGGCGGAATGGGCGCAGGTGCATGGCAATTATTATGGAACTTCCGCGGAATTCATTGACGCTGGTATTCATGCCGGAAAGGACATTTTACTGGATATAGATGTTCAGGGAACGTTCAAAATCCTCAAGCGATATCCCGACAGTGTTACCGTTTTTATCATGCCGCCATCGCTGGATGTCTTAAGACAACGATTGGAAAGCAGAGGAACGGATCGTCAGGATGTCATCGAAATCCGGATGAAAAACGCCTGTCATGAAATGGCGGAGGCCCATCGCTATCGCCACACCATTGTCAACGACAATCTGGAAACCGCTGTCAGCGAACTGATATCCCTGATAGAACGCTACCACCAAAATCCACATCCCTCATCATCGCGGCGTGTCTCATGAAAACCGAAATCCTGTATGGTCTTCATCCCGTAAGCGAAGCGCTCAGGGCCGGTAGAAGAACGTGTCTGGAGATTTTTATCGCCAAAGACGGCGCTCGATTTCCAGAAGTGACCGCGCTGGCGCAGACACGGCATCTCCCTGTTCATACCGTTTCTGCAGCTCAGATTGCCGGGCTTTCCGGCAGTGAATCGCATCAGGGGGTCGCCGCCAGGGTGGGTGAATATCCTCTGGTGGATATGGAAACACTGACCAGCACCCCATCACCGCTTTTCCTGTTGCTTTTAGACGGTATTGTGGATCCCCAGAACATGGGGGCATTGATCCGCACCGCATTGTGTGCGGGTGTCAGCGGTGTCATATTCCCCAAGGACCGGTCGGCATCGGCATTGCCATCGGTTTCAAAAGCATCGGCAGGCGCCATGGAGCACATGAAACTGGCCATGGTCACCAACCTGACCACCGCTATCCAGAAGCTCAAACAAGACGGCGTATGGATTGCGGGGCTGGATAAATCTGGTGACCGGTCTATATATGATACAGACTGGACGGGTGCAACCGCTATCGTCATTGGCGGCGAAGAAAAAGGCATTCGCCCTCTGGTGCGAAAACACTGCGATTTTTTAGTTTCCATTCCTCAGAAAGCCGATATCAATTCACTGAATGCGTCCGCGGCCGGCGCCGTGGTCATGTATGAAGTGCTGCGTCAGCGAAAGGCGGTTATCCTCCAATGAATCTCGACATGCAACAATACCTGATTTCCACCCCTACGATTGACAGCGATCACCCTTCTGTCCAGACCTTTGCCCGGAACAACGCCGGTGATGCTCCTGATGCGACAGCACAGGCCATTCGCCTCTATTATGCAGTGCGGGACGGCATCTGGTACGATCCTTACCGAATTGACCTCACCGTAGATGGGCTTAAAGCCAGCACAACGCTGCGCGCCGGTCGAAGCTGGTGTATCGCCAAAGCGATTCTTCTGGCGGCCTGTTGCCGGGTAATGCAGATACCGGCGCGACTGGGTTTCGCCGATGTTCGGAATCACCTTTCGACCGCGCGGATGCGAGAGCAGATGAAAACAGATACGTTTTGCTGGCATGGTTACACCTCCATCCACCTGAATGGGGTATGGGTCAAAGCCACCCCGGCTTTCAACATTGATCTCTGCAAGCGCTTCCGCATTGCACCTCTGGAGTTCGATGGAAACGCGGATTCAATTTTCCAGCCCTTCGACCTCGACGGTCACCGGCATATGGAATACATCCACTATCGGGGCGAATTTGCCGATACGCCTATAGACGCTATCCAAAAAACGTTTCACGACCAATATAACTGGAATCCTTCCTGCTGGAAAGACGCCAGTTTCGACAATGATGTTACCGAAGAAGTCCTTTG
>JAJYBO010000008.1 GCA_021778975.1 Deltaproteobacteria bacterium | reverse complement strand
AACCATCGTGTCCGTTTATGTCCGTGTTTGTTACAAATCATCTGAGAGGTCAAAGAGATGAAATTACGGCAAGTCAGGTATATGGCGCTGGCGGTTCTGCTGTTGATTGGCGCGGTTCCGGCGCTTGTAACCGCCGCCAATCCGGGAGCTGGGCTTCGGAATGTGCGGTTTGTGTCTTACACGCCGCGGAGTTTTAACGTTGTCAATGGCCGAAAGATTCCCGCCACGGTCAGTGGCATTACCGCTGATCTTGAACTACTTCACAGAGATTTTAACGGTATTATCACGTATTCATGTCGTGACGGTCTCGACAAGATTCCCGGCGTCGCCGAAAAACTTCACTATAAGGCCATGATTCTCGGAATCTGGGATATAAAATCCAAATCCGAAGTTCAGACGGCCGTTCGTCTTGTCAAGCGTTATCCCCGGCTGATCGCCGCCGTCTGTGTGGGAAATGAAGGTATCTACGCCAAACGCTACCGCCTCGAAGATGTTCAGAACCTGATTCCTCGATTGAGAAAAGAACTTCCATCCACGCCGCTGACGACGACAGAGCCTTTCTTTTTATACGTGAAACCCGAATATACAGCGTTTTTCACTCAGATGGATTTTCTGCTCCCCAATATCCATCCGATTTTTGAAAAATGGTTCAAACCGGAGGACATCACGAATGCCGTGGCTTTCGTGATGAATGTTTCTCACGACCTTCAGGCCAGATATCCGGACAAGCCGCTGCTCGTCAAGGAGACCGGGCTTCCTTCCGGCCCTGCCAGTCTGGGGTTTACCCCGGAGCGTCAAAGCGCATTCTGGGCGGCTTTGTTGCAACAGCTCACGCCGCCTCAAAACTTCGGCGTTTCATGCTTTGAAGCCTTCGATGAGCCCTGGAAACCCGTCGCCATCCAGCAAGACTATCCGGGAAACCATGAACAGGAAGGCTTTTGGGGATTTTACACTGTGGATGGAAAGCCAAAGCCGGTGGTATCAGCCATCCAAAGTTTCCTGAGGTGACTTCCAACATAGAATCTACCATCTTCCAAAGAATTCACTTGAATATTGAACAAATTTTTGTTAAGCAAAAATACAAAGTGAACCGGAATCAAAGATTGAATATCGCGGTTCATATGTCGCCCCCGCTTAAGCATGATAAGGAGATGCGTTATGGCAAAAATTGTTCCGATGCAAAAAAAAGACAGTAGTTTTATTTCCGGGCTTCCGCTCGCGGCGTTTTTACAGATGCTGGAACAGGAGCGGCAGACATGTTCCCTCATAATTACTTCGGATAATAAACAGGGAACTCTTTTTATTGAAGATGGAGAGTTGATTGATGCTGCAACTGACGATCTGGGTGGAATAGAAGCCGCCAATGTCATTATATCGTGGAAGGATGCTACCATTGAAATGACCGACAGCGAAGACAGAACCCGAAAGATTGATGCCCCGCTTACCCACATTCTGCTTCAGTCCGCGATCAAGCAAGACGAAGCGTCCGCGCCGCCACAGTCCAAAACCGCCTCTTCAGAGAAACCCGCGGTAGTTACACTGGACGATAATCCGGGGATGGGGCGCTTGATCAATGCCATCAAATCCATTCCAGGTGTTTGCCATTATTACCTGCTGAATCGTCAGGGTGAAATGCTGGTTCAATCCAGCCAAAACTGGAAGATGGGCGATTTTATCGCCTATTGCATTGTCAGCGGCAGCCAGATACGCAAAAAGCTCAATGCCAAAGGTCCCAGCCGCATTCTCATTACCCTGAAAACAGGTCAGGTACTGCTGATTTTTTCCGGAGTGGGAATGATTATAGCACTCCTGCTCAAAGAAAATATTTCGGCGGACAACGTTCTCGAACAGCTTCGTCCCGCTCTGAAGACGGATTGATCTGTATCGGTGAGTGACGGAAATTCAGGTATTGATGGTTTGCCTGAGATGAGAACAGACATTGAACTGTCAGGAATGGCATGGAGGTTCGTATGCCGTGAAAGAGGGGGTGTCGTTCTTTGTCTTGTGCTGCTCAATAACATACAGGAGGTGTTTGTATGCAAGAAGTTCTAAATGAAATAGCGGATTTACCCGGTGTTGTCGGCTCCTGCCTTTTCAGCAAGGAAAATGGAAAGATGTGTTCCGGGCTGCCTCCGGCGTTTACCGATGACACGGTGCAGACCATTGCGCATCATACCTCCCGTCTGGTCCAGATGGGAGGCATGGTTGATATGGATATTCAAAGCGTCTCGATGCGTTTTGATACCTATTCCGTCATTACCATGCCGGTGGACGGCGAAACGCTTTTGATGACGGCGTGCGGGCCTCAGACAAATTCTTCCCTGGTGACAACCACTTTTTCGATGCTGGCCGGAGAATTGAAAAACGGGCTATCCAAAAAACCCGCTGCGCCTGTGGTTCAGGAAGAAGTTGTTCCCATCGAACCGCTGCTCGACCGGGTGCGTGAAGCGCTGGCTTTTGTCGTTGGCCCTATGGCGGATATGGTTTTTGATGACCATTTAGACGTATGGAAGAAGAAAGGGGCGGCTGTTCCGGCCCGTCTGCCCGAATTGATAGAGATGCTCGCTACGGAAGTTGACGAGGATTCGGTTGCCGAGTTCAGAAAAAAAGCCCAAACACTTCTTTCGCCCCCTCAAAAAGAAACCGCCAAATCAGGTTCCAGATCAGGCATGTTTTCCAGCAGTCCTCCATGAAAACAAATAGTGATGAATTCAGATAAACGTTCTGGTTTCGCATCATTATCTCCGATTACGTCGTTAACGGTTTAAAAGGAATCGTGATACATGTTCAAAACAATGAAGCTTCAGCCCAAGCTGCTTATCATCGGATGTCTTCTGGTTATTGTTCCGCAGATTGTTGTCGCGGCGATTACCTTTATTCAAAACAAGCTGATTTTAGACAGCACTGTCAAGGAAGCAACACGGCTGGCCTATGACGATCTCAATCACATCGCCAAATCTGTTTATGGTTTGGTTGAGGCTCAGCAACAAGTCAATGAAAGGGATATCAAGAATTCCCTCAATGTCGCTCGAGAAGTGGTTTCTAATGTTGGTGGTTTTTCTTTTGATGATAAAACCGTTCGATGGGATGCTGTCAATCAATTCACGCAGCAGGTGTCTCCCGTTGAACTGCGAATGATGAAAGCAGGCAGTTCATGGCTGGGGCAGGTAACCGATCTGAAAACAAGTGTTCCGGTGGTGGATCGGGTGCATCAACTCGTTGGCGTGACCTGTACGGTTTTCCAACTCATGGACGCCGCCGGCGATATGATTCGGGTCGCTACCACCGTTCAGAAAAAAGATGGAACACGTGCTATCGGGACGTTTATTCCTGCCACAGATCCGGATGGAAAGCCTGATCCGGTTATCAGTACGGTCATGAGGGGTGAAACTTTTATTGGCAGGGCATATGTGGTCAATAGCTGGTATCTGGCGGCGTATGAACCTGTTCGGGACATTACCAACAAGATTGTCGGCATGTTGTATGTAGGGGTGCCACTCGAAAGTATCAAAGGCATCAGACAAACCATCATGAACATCGTTGTGGGCAAGACTGGCTATGTGTGGGTTTTAGATGGCAAAGGCCATTATGTGATCTCCGATAAAGGTAAGCGCGACGGTGAGGACATCTCCGGTTCCAAAGACGCCAATGGGGATTACTTTATCAAAGATATGGTCAAACAGGCCATGTCGCTCAAACCCGGTGAAATTGGCGAACATGAATATCCCTGGCAGAATCCAGGAGATACGAAGCCCCGAATAAAGATCGCCCGAATCATGTATTTTGCCCCGTGGGACTGGGTTATTGGCGTGGGCGCATATAAAGATGAGTTTATGGAAGCGCCCCAGCGGATCGAGACAGCGACAGCACATGGCAATATCCTGCTGGTTATAATTTTGATTATTTCGATGGGGGCTGCTGTCCTGATATGGACGATGACGGCCAAACGGATTACCGATCCAATTATCAAACTGACCGATGCCGCCCAGAAAATGAGCATGGGCAACCTCGATATTCAGATTGAGGTTACATCGCAGGATGAAATTGGTTCTCTGGCTCAGGCGATCAAACGTATGCAGAAGAGCCTCAAGATGGCGATTGCAAGGATGCGTAAAGAAAAACAGGGGTAAAAAACGAGTTTGGCAGGGGAGTATGAAGGCGTCCGAGATATGATGTGATTCTCTGACGCCTTCTTTTTTCTTTGTAGAAAGTTTGCAGGCAAGGTGCGTAAATCATGAGGAGTGAGGCGTACTTATGGTGCGCCGCAACGACGAAGGATGCAGCGCAACGCAGCATCCGGACTTTTTACGAAGCCGTCATGTTTCGATCATCGCATTTTCCTGTGCGTATCGTCTCAGTGAAAGTTCTCCGCTTTTCAGTACCGCGTAAGAAAAATGTTCTATCCAGTCGCCCGTGTTGCAGTAAATTTTACCGTTGAACGACCGGATTTCCGGATAATGGGTGTGCGCGAATAAAACAATATCCGGTGCGCCTTTCAGCAATGAGAAGGCGATGTTACGATATGCCTCCTGTTCTGCCTCATGATATCTGACATGAATGCTGGTGCGACTGATACGAGAACAGGCTTCTGCAATGGCGACGCCTGTATTGGGGTGCAGCCGCCTGTATATTTTCTGGCAGATCGGATTGCGCAGTATTTTTTTCAATATTCGCAGCCCTGTGTCCGAAGGAATCAGGCCATCTCCGTGACAGATATGCAGCAACTTGCCCTGAAGCGTCATCGTGAAACACCCGGAAGGGTGGATTTTCATGCCGATCACATCGGATAAAAAAGAACCCAGCGCAAAATCATGATTCCCCGCCACATAATGGATTTCAACCCCTGCCTTACGCAGGCGCATCAATTCGTGGAGAACCCGAAAATATTCCGGACGGATGGCGTGATCGTATTCAATCCAAAAGTCAAACAGGTCCCCCACGATGAACAGATATCCGGTGTCTGGTGGAAGTGTTTCCAGAAAAGAAATCAGCCGGGTTTCTCTTGTCTCCGCATCTGGAGATATGGCGCCCAGATGTGCATCCGATATGAAATAGGCGAGATCGCAGGACATCAGTTACGCCTGGCTTCAGATAAACGAGAGGTCGAGTCTGGGGGGACATTCGCCACAGAGCGTCCGCCACGCACGGCGCGAACATATCCGTACAGATATTTGAAGTTGTAACTGTCTCGGCCGTAGCGAAAACCGACACCCAATGCCTGATGCGGATAAAGAACACTGGTGGAGGATGACCAGTACCAGGCCGGGACTGTATTGGGAAAATAAACGGTATTGATGGAAGGATTTTTAGCGCCCGCCTTTACCAGCCCGACCAGTTCCTGGATCGTGGGGAGTCGCCAGTCTGAATAACCACCCAGTCGCATTTTGTTGAGTGCTTTGATAAATGTTTCGGTGTTGGTGTTGCTGTTTCCCGGAGTTCCGGCGCCGCCGCCGTTGGTTTGGGGGGTGCTGTCATACCAGGTGTAGGTGTTGTCCGCATCATCCGGATCTTCATAATGGCTGACACCATCCATATTGTGCTTGGCTTCCCAGATCAGGCCGGTTTTATCGTCCCTTACCATTGCCCATCTGGTGGCGGCATCTGACAATGGAGCGCCGTCATTGTCGAGCTTGGTGTAAGACGCATCTCCGGCTGTGGTTGTTGCATCCGCTACATTGCGCTCCATCCGCGGGGGGCGGTCATCACGGGCGCAGGCTGGAAGCGGTGTAACCACCGCCTGTAAACAAGCGATAACATAAATTCCGGCGGGCAGCAATCTGCAGAGCCAGTAGCTATATGGTTTCATCGGGACATTCCATGACATGAACGGTATTTTCATCGTTTACGCCCCAGTGGATTGAACCATGCGCCACAATCGCGGCGATATGATCGTCAAAGTAGAAATGTTCGACACGGATGTGGTGATGCTGGTACACCAGGATCAGGTGGGTATCGCTCAATATCTGGGTGACGCGACAGTGGGAAAGGTCTTTGAGACCAACACCAAAGGACTTCAGAACGGCTTCCTTGGCGGTCCAGTATCGGAAAAAAAGCGTGTCGCTGATCCTGTCGGCCAGTTGCCATTCTTCGGTGTTTGCGATCCTTCGAAAGAGGCCGTCCGTACAGGGCTTGATTCTTTCGATATCAATACCGACCGGCACATTGGAGACAACGCCCGTCACGTAATCCGGTTTGTGGGCTATTGACCAGAAAACGCCGTTGACCGGCAGTGGTGCGCCTTCAGGGGATTTGGGCAGCGCCGGTAAATCCACCCCTTTCTTTTTTGCGGAAAGACGCAGTGCATATCTGGCCAGATGACTCAATCGCTGCACCCGTTCCCGTCCCCAGAGACATCTGTCTTTTTGAGGAACCGCCAGAATGACCGGATAAAGTGTCATCATGATAAGGGATATCCGCTAATTTTTCAGAATGATCCGGCAGTCCGCCACCGTAGCCCCCTGACCTTTGGCGTGTACGATCAACGGATTGATGTCAATTTCCGAAATCTCGGGGTGAGCGCATACCAGATTGGAAAATGCGACCAGCAGTTTCTGAAGGGCGATGATGTCGCCTTCAGGTCTGCCTCTGAACCCTTCCAGCAACTTACTGCCTTTGATGCCGCGAATCATCCGGGCGGCTTCGCTGCGCTGGAAGGGAGCGATGCGGAAAATGACATCCTGAAAAACTTCCACCAGAATGCCGCCGGAACCAAACATGACAAGAGGGCCGAATACCGGATACCGGTTTAATCCCAGAATCATTTCTTCTCCGGGATGCGCCATTTTTTGCACCAAAACCCCGCGAATTTCCGCCTGAGCATTATAGGCGGCGGCATTTTGGATGATGCTTGCATACGCTTCTTTGACCTGATCCGGATCGGTTAAACCGACTTTGACACCTCCTGCATCGGATTTGTGCAGAATTTGAGGCGATACAATTTTCATCACTACCGGATATCCCATCTGATCCGCTGTAGCGGCTGCCTCTTCGGCGCTTGTCGCCAACCGGGTCGGCAGTGTGTTGAACCCGTAACATGCCAGAAGAGCCAGTCCTTCCAGTTCGCCTAAACAGGTCTGGCCGTTTAGAAGACAGGTTTCAATGATGTGGGATGCTGTTGAGGTGTCATGCGAAAATGTAAAGTCGGCCAGTGTCTGCCGGTTCAACCAGCGGGAGTATTTGTAAAGTGCGCCGAATGCCTTGGCCGCGTTTTCGGGAAATTTAAAAACAGGAATTCCCTGTTCCTGCAAATATCTGGCGCCGGACGATACATCTACGATTCCCATGAAACAGCACAGGATGGGTTTGTGGGTTCGCCGGGCGATTTTGGCGATAGATTCGGCGGTTCCCAGCGCGTTGGTCATGGACTGAGGGGTCAGGATTACCAGCGCGCCGTCCACCCCTTCATCCACGACAACAGCGCTCAGCGCGTTTTCATAACGGTCCTGGGCAGCGTCGCCGATGACATCCACAGGATTGTGAATATTGGCGGTTTGTGGCAGGTGACTGGAAAGTGCTTCGAGGGTTTCGTCATGAAAGTGGGCCAACTGAAGACCAGAGGATACTGTCATATCGGTTGCGACAATGCCGGGGCCGCCGGCGTTGGTAATGATGGCCACCCGGTTGCCGTCAGGGATTTTTTTTCGCAATTTTCCGAGATTGCTGAGATTTTTATAGGCGAAAGCGGTTGCAAAATCGAAAAGTTCGTCAATGGACGCCACCCGGATGATTCCGGACTGACTGAAAATAGCGTCATAGACGGCCTCTGACCCTGCCAGCGCGCCGGTATGCGATGCGGCGGCCATGGCCCCGGCGCTGGTTCTTCCAGATTTGATCGCTAAAATTGGCGTCGGGCGGTCTCCTGATGTGATTTCCTTGATCTCCTCGATGAATTCGGGGCCTCTTCGCAATTCTTCGAGGTAAATCATGATGACTTCGGTGTCGGCGTCACGATGCAGGTACCGCAGGAGGTCCAGTTCATCTACATCCGCCTTGTTGCCGATGGAGATGAATTTTGAAAACCCGAAATCCCGATCCGCAGCAAAATCCAGCACCGCGGTACACAGCGCGCCACTCTGAGAAATAAAGGAAATATTGCCGGGTTTTGGCATACGTGCGGAAAAACTGGCGTTCATCTGGACCGAGGGGAGGGGATTGATAACACCGAGGCAGTTGGGACCGATCACCCGAATTCCGGCATCACGGCACATGGATATAATTCGGTTTTCGATAGCGAGTCCTTCAGCCCCCACTTCGCGAAATCCGGCCGATACAATGACAATGCCTTTGACGCCTTTCTGAATAGATTCTTCGACAGCTTTCAGGCAAATAGAAGGGGGCAGGATAATCATGGCCAGATCCACATCGTCCGGCACATCGGTAATTGTCGGGCAGGCCCGGACGCTGAGAACGGACCGGGCGGTCGGGTTGACCGGATAAAGCGTACCCCGATAGCCCCCTTTCAATATGTTGGCGAAGATATCATGCCCGACCTTTCCGGGCGTTGTCGAAGCCCCAATCACGGCGACGGATTGCGGAGAAAAAATGGCATCTAATTTATCCATATATCAACCTCATGGTGGAGCGGCATTCACTATCTGGAATTGAACGTTACGCCGATCTCCGATTTTGAACTGTAGTTATTATCCCATATTCTCACCATCATCAAGTATAGAATGACAGTTTCGATTATCCCTGCATACAGGTTGAAACCCGGCGAGTTCTTTCAAACTTTTATCATATTGTCACAATTCTGTTTTTTGGGGTTTCTGGATTGACATATCGCCATATATTCCTTTATAAGAAGTTTTTAATGAAAAGCTGGGCTGGGAAACGACCAATAACGTAACAAAAACCCATCCTGCCGACTCAGGCATTGTTGAATTCAGAAATAAACCGGAAAAACATCTTCAAGACAATTTTTACCAGACGAGGTTCAAAAGATGACAAAAAAGTGGGTATATCTCTTTGATGAAGTGCAGATGGTTGAAGAATATGTCGGAGGAAACTGGGACGCGGTGCGAGGATTATTGGGCGGCAAAGGGGCCAATCTGGCGGAGATGGTCAGAATCAATGTCCCTGTGCCTCCAGGATTTACCGTAACCACTGAAGCATGCAATGCCTATCTGGTGGCGGGAAGTGTTTTTCCGGAGAATATGTGGGATCAGGAACTTCAGGCGCTGCATGCCATCGAAGCCAAAACAGGGAAAGTTTTTGGCGATCCGACGCGTCCTCTTCTGGTGTCCTGTCGTTCCGGGGCTAAATTTTCCATGCCGGGGATGATGGACACCGTCCTCAATATTGGTTTAAACGACGAAACCGCGGAGGGCATGATTCGACTGACCGGTGACGAACGTTTTGTCTATGACGCTTACCGCAGGCTGATACAGATGTTTGGCAGTGTGGTGATGGGCATTGCCGATGAGCATTTCGAGGAAATTATCACGGACGCCCGTCGTCGCGCCAGGGTCGAAACCGATGCCGAGCTTTCCGGAAAAGACTGGATTGCCGTCACCGAAGAGTTCAAAAAGATTTTCAGACGCCATGCCAAACGCCAGTTTCCGACCGACCCCTATGAACAGCTCAGTCTGGCGACCGAAGCGGTTTTTAAAAGCTGGAACGGTAAACGGGCGGTGGACTATCGAAATGCCGCTGGTATTGCCCATGATCTGGGAACCGCGGTCAGCATCGTCACCATGGTGTTTGGCAATATGGGCAATGACAGCGCCACAGGCGTGGCCATGACCCGCAGCGGCTCCACCGGCGAGCGCAAAATCGAAGGCGACTATCTGACCAATGCTCAAGGAGAAGATGTTGTGGCCGGTATTCGCATGACCAAAGATATTTCTGATCTGAAGGCGGAAATGCCCGCGGCCTATGCGGAGTTTGAAGCCATTGCCACCCGTCTTGAAAAGCATTATCGGGATATGCAGGATGTAGAGTTCACCATTGAAAAAGGCAAACTCTGGATGCTTCAGACCCGTGATGGCAAGCGAACGGCTCAGGCGTCGGTGCGAATTGCCGTTGACATGGTCGAAGAAGGGCTTATCACCGAAAAAGAAGCGGTGCTTCGGGTCAGTCCCGAACATGTGGATTTTTTTCTGCATCCTCAGTTCGATAGCAAGTCACGGCAGGCCGCCAAAGCTTCCGGAGACTTTCTGGGGAGCGGTCTGAACGTGTCTCCGGGTGCGGCTTTCGGTGTAGTGGCGCTGGACGCCAATCTTGCGGAAGCCTGGGCGAAGCAGGAAGGCAAACAGGTCATCATGGTGCGAGCGGAAACCAAACCGGACGATGTTCACGGAATGCTGGCGGCGCAGGGCATCCTGACAAGCCGCGGCGGCAGGACCAGTCATGCGGCGCTGGTCGCTCGCCAGTTCGGAAAACCAGCGGTGGTTGGCGTATCGGACCTGAAAATTGACATGGCCAAACGTCGCATCATGATTCATGACAAGATCATCCGTGAAGGCGACTGGATATCCATTGACGGTACGGTGGGGGAGGTCTATCTCGGAAAACTCAATACGACGGTGCCGGATATCAAAGACCCGTGGCTCATCAAGTTGCTGTCCTGGGCGGACAAATACCGGCGCCTGGGAGTCTGGGCGAACGCCGACTATCCGCGGGATGCCGCTCGCGCCAGAGACTATGGTGCGGAAGGCATCGGGTTGTGCCGTTCCGAGCATATGTTTTTTGAGACCGAACGGTTGCCCTTTGTCCAGAAAATGATCATGACCGATCTGCCCATCGAACGCCGCGAGGCGCTGGACATGATTCTGCCGTTTCAGCGGGAAGATTTTTACGGCATTTTCAAAATGATGGATGGTTTGCCCGTTATCATCCGCCTTTTAGATCCGCCGCTGCACGAATTTTTGCCCAACCAGATTGATCTGATTCGGGAACTGGCGGACTTGAAGCTTCAGATCAAAGAGGCGGCCAACCTTTCGGAAATGGATGCGCTTCTCAATCAGATTCGTGTCAAAGAGAACGTCCTCAAGCGTCTGGAAAGCCTGAGAGAGTCCAACCCCATGCTGGGGATGCGCGGCGTGCGCCTGGGCATTCACATTCCAGAGGTTACCACCATGCAGGTCCGGGCAATTTTCGAAGCCGCCTGCATGGCCACCAAAGAGGGTGTCAAAGTGCGTCCCGAAATCATGATTCCCCTGACCTGTCATGTCAACGAACTGAAAGTGCAGCGCGGGGTTCTCGAAGCCGAGGCCAAGAAAGTCATGGATGAATGGGGAATGGACATTGATTATAAATTCGGCACCATGATCGAAATCCCCCGCGCAGCCCTCACCGCCGATAAAATCGTCGAATACGCCTCGTTTTTCTCCTTTGGCACCAACGACCTCACTCAGACCACCTTTGGCATTTCGCGAGATGATGCGGAAGCCAGCTTTCTCGTCAATTATCTCGAAACCGGTATTCTTCCGCACAATCCGTTTACCACCATAGATCGGGATGGTGTAGGTTCACTGATGAAAATCGCACTGACGCGAGGGCGTTCTGTCAAACCCGATCTGGAATGCGGCATCTGCGGCGAACATGGCGGCGATCCTCAGTCCATTCACCTGTGCCATGAGCTGGGTCTGACGTATGTCTCTTGCTCTCCGTTCCGGGTGCCGATCGCACGACTGGCAGCGGCCCATGCGGCGTTGAAAGAAAATGCCTGATTGAGTTTAATGAAAACGCGGAGGCGTGAAAAGGAAGTAGAAAGAAATCCTTTCACGCCTTCACCTCCACCCGCTTTCGCCACGGAACTCCGCAAACGGTTTGGCCATTTTCCCCTGATCCACTGGATATTTTCACAGTTACCGTAACCGCTGTCCATTTTCCCGAGAAATTACAAAAGGAGATGCCATTATGAACAAAATGATGAGTTGTTCAATATCCATCCGGATATATCTTGTCATCGTAACGGTGGCTGTATTGGGGGTTCCGCAAATGCTCCATGCCGCATCTTTGATGGATCAGGTCGTAGCCGATTCGCCGTTACAACCCAGCATTCTGGTCAATGGCTCCAGCGGACCGCTCACGGTTTCACCTTCGACGCCGTTGACAGTCAGTATCGGTCTGTCGCCCGGTAGCAAAGCCGGTCAACTGGCGGACTGGTGGGTTGTGGCTTACACATCCGCGGGATTTTATTCGTATGTGTATCCGGGAGGGTGGACGCCGGGAATTGTGACCTGTGTCCAGGCTTCGGCGACGGCGTTTTCCGGATTCGATGTTCTGAACAGCACGCTTCCGGAAGGTAGCTATACATTCTATTTTGGACTTGATTTCACCCCCAATCGCCAACTCGATGTGGATACACTGATCGCATCGTCTGTGCAGGTGACGGTGTCGTCGTCCAGCACGAATTTTACCGGAAACTATTCAGGCAACTGGTACAGTTCCGGCGCTTCAAGCTCCAGCGGAGGGCTGAGCGCCCAATTGACACAGAGTGGAACGGCAATTCAGGGGACGGTCAGTGTGACGGGAACCAGCCTCGGAAGTCTGAGTGGTATTGTTTTATCTGGAACCATCAATAATGGAACGGCTACTATTCAGGGAAATTATACATTATATGGTTTGAGTCTTAAGCTAACCCTTACCAACTGCACCCTATCAGGAAATACCCTGAGTGGCAATTATGCACTTTCCGTCAACGGTATCGTTGATGACAGCGGTTCATTTACGTTAACCCGTTGACGTGAAATCAATGAAGACGTCAATATTTTAATGAGGAATTGTTTTACATTATGAAGTCTCAGAAGAATGAACATATTCGCAATATCGCCATTATCGCCCATGTTGATCATGGTAAAACCACGCTGGTAGATGCCATGTTCCGGCAATGCGGTCTGTTTCGCGAAAACCAGGATGTCAGTGAACGTATCATGGACAATATGGATCTGGAGCGTGAGCGGGGGATTACCATTGCCGCAAAGAACTGCTCCGTCCTCTGGAAAGGCATTAAAATCAATATCATTGATACCCCTGGTCATGCCGATTTCGGAGGGGAGGTGGAGCGGGCGCTGTCAATGGCCGATGGCGCGCTGCTGCTGGTGGATGCTTCCGAAGGCCCATTGCCTCAGACCCGGTTTGTGTTGAAAAAAACCTTCGAAGCCGGGCTTCCGGTGATCGTGGTGGTCAACAAGATTGATCGCAAGGACGCCAGACCCGCTGAAATCCTCGATGAAATTTATGATTTGTTCATTGATCTGGATGCCGATGAAGATCAGCTCGACTTTCCTCTGATGTACGCCATCGGCAGGGAAGGGGTGGCACAGAATACTCTCGATGAAAAGGGCGTCAACCTGCATCCGCTGCTGGATCTCATTATCGAAAAGATACCCGCTCCGGCCTATGATCCGGAGGAGCCGTTTCAGATGCTGGTGTCGGATCTGGGATATTCCGATTATCTGGGCAGGCTGGCCATTGGGAAAATTGTCAACGGCCGGGTTCAGTCGAATGACAGCCTTGCCTGCATTGATGACCAGGGACATCATAACCCCCTCAAAGTGACGCGGCTTCAGACCTATCAGGGGCTTACGTTCAATGAAGCCTCCCAGGTGGATCCCGGAGACATTATCGTGCTGTCCGGCATCGAGGATGTCAAAATCGGTGATACGATCTGCAACCGTAATTTCCCCAAGGCCCTGAAGCGAATTACCGTGGATGAACCTACGGTGTCCATGGAATTCAGCATCAACAACTCGCCGTTCAGCGGCAAGGAGGGCAAATACGTTCAATCCAGCAAGATCCGGGAGCGACTGTTCAAAGAGACCCTGATGAACGTTGGCATCAAGGTGGAGGAAACCGACAACAAGGAGGTATTTGTGGTCAAGGGCCGGGGGGAGTTTCAGATGGCCATTCTCATTGAAACCATGCGCCGGGAAGGGTTTGAATTGTGTGTCGGCAGACCTCGGGTAATCCTCAAATATAAGGACGGCAAGCAGCTCGAGCCGATCGAGCGGTTTTTCGTGGATTGCGATGAAAGTTTTCTGGGCGTTGTCACTGAAAAGCTGTCGAACCGCAAAGGGAAGATGATCAACCTGGTCAATAACGGCAAGGGCCGGGTTCGGATTGAATTCAGTGTTCCGTCCAGATCGTTGATCGGATATCGTGATGAATTTCTGACGGATACCAAAGGTACCGGCATCATGAATTCTTATTTTTTCGGATATGAAGAATATCGGGGTGATTTCCCCACCCGGTTTACCGGCTCCATTGTGTCGGACCGTCAGGGGGTTGCGGTGCCGTATGCGTTGTTTAATCTGGAGCCTCGTGGTCAGCTCTGTATCGTGGCTGGAACGCCGGTGTATGAAGGCATGATTGTCGGCGAACACAACCGGGACAACGATATCAACGTCAACGTCTGCAAGGAAAAGAAACTGACCAACATGCGGGCCTCCGGAAAAGACGACCATGTGCTGCTGTCGCCCATCAAACCCATGACGCTGGAGCGGGCCATTCATTTTATCCGGGATGATGAAATGGTGGAAGTGACCCCCAAATCCATCCGGCTTCGGAAAACCGTTCTGGAAGCTCATAAACGGCATACCATCCGCGCCGCCAAACTAAAAGATATGGAGTGATGGTTTTCTGAAATGCAGGGGGCTTTTTCAATGAGACAAATGAAAACACTTCCCAATTTTGTGAATGAGGTTCTACAGGAGTGGGATTTTGTCGCCTTCTTTGCCTATGATGGCTTCGCTACCTCCGGGCGAGGCGTCGTGGGATTGACGCGTGGTGACGAAGGCACGCAGGTGATGTACGGGCCGCGTGCTTATTTCGAGAAACTTGGCGACACAAAGGTTCTCGGTATGCTCGATGTTTACGACCCTGAGACCGAGTTTCTTGTTCATTTCGATGCACTAGAAGGCTCTCGCACGGTTCGCGTTCGAACCCCAGAGAACGGACGCCATCCGAAGCGAGTGTGGTTTTTTGAGATGCTCCGGAGGGCTTCCGAAGAGCCTGACGAGTTGCCCGAGCATCTTCCGGAATGGTTTATTGACGCAATCGACGCACTCTGCAGAGCGCGAAAGGACGAAGCCGAATCGGGTAGTCGGGGGTTTTAAATCCCCAGCCCCCACACCACCTGGCATGCGGGTTCGCACCGGACGGTTCATGTAGGCTACCGGGCCGAAGATGGCAATTTCGGTGATTGCTCGCCGGTGGGTGAAGGTATATCGGAGATGCGAATTCACTATGGGCCGGGCTATCGAGTGTATTTCGTGCAGCGCGGCATAGAACTGTTGATCTTGCTGGCGGGAGGCAACAAGTCTACACAGAGCAAAGATATCA
The DNA here is from genome assembly GCA_021778975.1 of Deltaproteobacteria bacterium. Lineage (GTDB taxonomy): Bacteria > Desulfobacterota > Desulfobacteria > Desulfobacterales > Desulfatirhabdiaceae > RAAP-1. Next base: position 9,369 of record JAJYBO010000008.1, on the reverse strand, counting down.
AGACAGCGCTACAACTGGCGAGTAAATTGTAGGAGGACGATATGACATTAAAGTTGCGCAAATGGGATAGCGCTGAATATCTTAAAACCGAGGAAGACATGATCCTGTATCTTGAAGCCTGCATGGAAGAAGCTGGCGACGATGCAGCCTTCATCGCCAAAGCGCTTGGTACCATCGCCCGCGCCCGTGGTATGAGCCAACTTGCCAAGGACACCGGGTTGGGCCGTGAGAGTCTGTACAAAGCACTTTCCGGCGAGGGAAATCCGAGCTTTGCGACGATTTTGAAGGTAACTCACGCGCTGGGATTCAAGCTGCATATTCACGGGCAGAGAAAAAATATATAAAATTCCAATTCAAACCGCCAAACAAAATATAAATTCAGGTCGCCGCTGACAAGTGACTGGTGTTCCATTGGCGCTTCCCGTAGCATTGGAAAAGCCTTACGCTTTCGCAGAAAGCAGCATTTGAATATCCTGGCGGAGTTTCTGGCCATAGTAGGCGACTGAGGCCGGTCGGGTCATAATCATGTCGAGCTGGCGGGTGTGCAGCGTAAGATAGCCCAGAATTTCAAGCCGCTTTTCCATGCAGGCCATATCGTGATTCTCAACGCGGGACGACAGATGGTCTTCCCGCGTTTCAACTCTGAAACCGAACTCCTGAAGGATATCGCCGATAAACTGAACGCGTTTCAGTCTCCGGGTCGTATCCGCGGCCCCTCCCTTGAACTGGAAACCAATGTAGTTTTCCCGCGGCCTTTCGCCGACCAGCGCTTCGAGTGTCGAGAAGTGGTATCCGAGACGGGAACTCAAACTGCAATAATGCTTTGAAATCATGAAATAGTTGCGTTCCGCATAAGCAGAACGCATATCCGATGCCAGCGCTGTGTTGGTGGTGGACTGATACATCACGGACATCAGCCCTTTCCGGTCAATGGCCGGAGGCCCCTCCCAGGGAATAGACACAAATCCCCTCCAAAACGCCTGCATGGGAATGGAAGCGATATTCTCCAGACGGACATATTTACCGGAAACTTCTTCTTTGAATCCGTCATCCAGATTCAATACCCACCACTGCATGGGCACCCGATAAAAAAGCTGCTTGCTGGAACGTTCTGAAAAATTGTGGTCTTTTCCGAAATTGAACATCTCGATGACCGATTTTTCATGAACGAACCGGGTAATGTCGTGAAATGTGGCGCAGCGGGAGGGATGAAATTCCGACGAGTCCGGATCCAGCAATCGCAACGGCAGAATATGCGCGCCCACGCGTTTCAGCATTTCATGCACCGGGCTGCCCGCCATCCGGTGGATGCCGGTCTTCTCCGAACACTCTGGCATTGGAACAACGCCATCATAAATGATTCTGCGACCGGCATCCACCGTAATCACCTGATCCTTCTGGAACAGGGTGAACGCACCGGAAACACCAAACAGGGCGGGCGTCCCAAATTCTCTGGCGACACTTGCCAGGTGACCGGCAAACCCGCCCTGCTCGGTCACCACCGCGGAAGCCCGTCCCAGCAAGGACGCCCAGCGGGGCAATGCCTGGCGCGCCACAAGAACTGCGCCTTCCGGAAATGCCAGTACATCCACATTCCGATCCACAAGGCATACCCTGCCGGAAGCCCATCCCGGGCTGGCTGTCACACCGCCGAAAGACAGGATTCTGTCTGTGAATTCCGCTTCTGCAACCGGTTCGGATGCACTGGCCACCGCGATTTGCTGCAATGGCCGGCATTGCAGGATATGTATGGCGCCGTCTTCGGCAATCGCCCATTCGATGTCCTGTGGTGTTCCATAATGCGCCTCGATACGAAGGGCAAACGCTGCGAGCCGTTCGACCTGTAAATCCGTCAAACACGGCGATGCGCCATCTTCATCGCTGACATCCATCCGGCAGACGCCTTCCTGAGGATAACAAACAAATTTACGCTCCTTGATCCCGATGGATTTGTGAATCAGCGCCACTTGCGGCCCCCGGGACACCACAAAAACATCCGTGACCACGCTGCCATCCACCACGGATTTGGGAAGCCCCCACACCGCGTTGATGAAAATGCGGTCATCCTGATCGGATACCGGACTCCGGGTATAGATGACGCCCCCGGACACGGCTCTGACCATTGCCAGACACCCCACGCACATCAGGATGTCTTCATCCCTGAACCCTTTGTTCATCCGGTAGGTAATGGCCTGAAGGCTGTACTTGCTGGCAATGACTTCCCGGTATGCCTGAAAGACATGTTCAAAGCTGACGTTCAGTTCGGTGCGGTACTGGCCTGCAAATGAACTGCCTTCGGCATCCTCACCGAGCGCGCTGCTGCGAAGCGCTACGGTGATACGCCCTCCGGTTTCGGCTTCGAGATTTTCCCAGGCGCTTCGAATGACCGCTTCGAGATCGTCGGGGATCCGAGATCGGATCACAAGCTGCTGCACCGCCGCGCTGAACGCATACAGAGACTCGATATCACCGCTGTCAATGGATTGAAACCGGCGGTCAATCTCCGTCTGAAGGTTGTTATAGTCCATGAACCGTCTGAAGGCGGCGGAGGTCAGAACAAAGCCCGGAGGCGTCCGAATATGGATCCGGTTCCGAACTTCGCCAAGATTGGCCATTTTGCTACCCGCAACATCGGTCATATCCCGGTCCAGCGCGCTCAGAGGAAGCGCCATCCGAACATCGGGTATGCCGCGGGGCGGGTCGAGAATACCGTCAATGGCTTTCTGGATAGCGGTGAACCTCTCGTCCAATTCCAGATATTTCTGGGGGGCCAGTTGATGAAGATTCTGGACCATTCGAAATACATTGACGGAAATGGACGTGGCGCTGGAGCGGATAAACGGCATTCCGAACATCCGATCCCCCTGAAGCGCCTGCTCCATTTCCGCCATCACTTCCAGACAGCGATTGTTGGCGCTCAACAGCAGTTTAAAGTTGTGATACCGCTCCTTGAACGCCACACGAAGTCTTTCGACAAGCGCCGGATCTTCTTCAGATGATGATTTCCTTTTCAGCAGATTCCTGAAGATATCACGGAGTTTTCTCATGGCCATCTGATTCCTGCCTGTCAGTGTTCAAGCTTCAGCCCCCACCCCTCGAACATGAAGAGAATCGCAAACCCGTACCACATGGTATAAGTCACGTAAAATACGAGTGAAAACGTCACCAGCACCCATTTTTCAGCGATGTTCTGCGATGTTATCCCGTAATAATTGTATGCGCATTCCACTGCTCTTTTGTTCAGATCGGCGATCATGGCGGTTTCCCCAAATTTTTTCTGCTTGTTGAGATCCTTGCTCATGCTCTTCCAGGCTTCCCACCAGTTGTACAGCGACTGCCGTTCGTCAATGCCATATTTGGCCCTGACCTTATCCCCCTGATTCTTGAACATCAGATCGGAATCTTCAAGACAATTCGCCGTTATGGCCCCCAGATCGCCGCTGACTTTGATTTCCGTTCCGGTTACATTGACCATCGCGCCGGCTCGATTCAACAAAGCAGCCGTTTCTGTGGCCTGTTTTTCACTTTTCATGGCGAATGATGCCGTGATTTTATTTCCGGACAGCACGGCGGTTTTCTTTTGAAGCATCGGAATGTAATAGGCAGAGCCTTTGGATATGGAATTGTACAGGCCATCCAGATAATTCAGGCCGTTTTTACCCCCTCCGAAAATGGGCATGAATATCAGTATCAGCACGATGAAAAACGCTGCCAGCATTCCCGCCCCTTTTGTGAATTCACTTTTATTGGCCAGCATCAGATGTCCTCCCCTTTGAGTTTTTTGATGTTCATGACAAATGTGCCAATCACCCAGATCGCAAACCCCCCGACCACTATCCAGAATATGACGGCGCCGATTCTGTCCAGCATCATGGATGTGCCTTTGGAAAGAGAAATGAATTCCATATCCGCCAGTTTTTTGGGAAGTGCGAACAGCCGGTTCACAAACCCCGCCAGAACCGACAGTGCATAAAACCCGCGAATCGCTATCCCCGGCACCACTTTGGTGACCAGTGCGCCCAGTTGGATCCCCAACAGCGATCCCAGCAGCATTCCCATCGCCAGTGTGTAGAAGATGAATCCATAAATGGCGTACTGACCGATACCCGCGTAGCCGGAAGTGAAAATGATCTGAAAAATATCGGTGCCGACCGTTGTGAGCGATGATACGCCCAGCACATAGACAAAGATGGGAAAGGTCAAAAATCCGCCGCCCACCCCCATGATGGCCGCGGCCAGTCCGACCAGCACCCCACTCAATATCAGAAAAACACAGGATATCTGACGGCCCCCAGGAATAATGCCTTCATCGAAAGTAATCATGGGCGGAATCCGGATAGACTGAAGTTTACGGGGCAAGCCGCCCAAATCTGCGCCTTCCGTTTTGCCGCCATGAACGGCCTGACCAGCACTGGATTTGCGTGCGGAGAGAAAATCCATCATGGAGTAAATCCCCAGTCCTCCCAGCATGAAACAATACACGGTGGTAATAAATGCGTCACTCAGCACCGGATTGATTTCATACAGCCACCGGTTGATCAAACCGCCCGCGGTTGCGCCGATCATGGCCCCGATCAGAAAAACGAGGGCCAGCGGCACCGAAATGTTTCCCAATTTTTTGTGAATCACACTGCCCATAATCGCTTTGGCGAAAATATGAAACAGATCCGTCCCCACCGCCAGAATACCTTTGATACCGGCGCTCATCAACGCGGGGGCCACCACAAATCCGCCACCCGCACCGATACATCCGGTAATCAGCCCTGCGCAGATACCGATCAGGATCGAGGCGACAAATATTCCGTTGGAATAAAACGCCGGACTGTAGGCGCTCTTGTCTCCGATAAAACCCGGCAGAGAAGCGGCAATTTGATCCGCGAAAGCGAAGCCTCCCAGAATGATGGGAATGGTGAGAAAGCCCAGAATGATCAGGCGTTTTCGGTCGCCCAGAATGGTTCTGGACACTTCGAGTTCCCATGCGGCGTGGGCGCGGGCGCCCATCATCATAAAACGACCCCAGTGATTGAAAAATTTCATACGAGTACAGCTCCTTTCTATAGATAATGGATATCGGTCAACTCGACGATCCGACGGTTATGGTATTGGATGTTATGGATGGGCGGGCGGTCATCACCTCCTCGAGACGTTGTATTTTTTCCTGTTGAATGGATTTTTTCTGATAGGCATCCTGAAGTTTGTACAACAGCTCATCGATGTTGATCGGTTTCATCAGATAATCGAACGCGCCCGCCTCCATGCCCTCGCGGGCGATTTCGAGACAGGCATGGCCAGTCAACATGACAACTTCTGTCAATGGACTGATTTTTTTGATGTTTTTTAGTGTTTCAATGCCGTCCATGCCTGGCATCCGGACATCCAAAACAACGATATCCACAGCATGATCCTGCAGATACGCCACCGCGGCCTCGCCGCTGTTAACGCCGGATGCGTTCAACTGGCGTTTTTTCATCCGCTTGAGCAGGGTTTCCAGAAAATCAACTTCATCATCCACAAACAATACATTGAATTCGTCCATACCCGGGCCTCCTTCACACTTTTGATAACGCCGCCCGCCATATTGTGGCGATCAACTCATCGAAATCACATGGTTTGATCAGATAGTCCGCCGCGCCATGCGCCACACTGTCGCGGGCGGCGGCCTCTCCTTCATAATCGGTAAGAATGACAATCCGAAGGTCAGGCGCTATCTTTTTGAACAGTTGGAGCAATTCGAGGCCGTCCATATCCGTCATTTTCAGACCCAGCAAGGCGACATCAAACGGTTCTTCGCGAAGGATATCAATGGCCTCGTATCCCCGATAAGCTTTGCGCACCCGGACGTTGCGTTTGGCGATTCTTCGGGCGATGACATCTACAAATTCCGCTTCGTCATCCGCAATAAGAAGCCGAAGCGGTGTATTTTCAGATGAATATGTCTCACCCATCATGTCATGACGCCTCATATCTGTCCGGGGTGGCGATTGGCAGATAAACGGTAAACACCGTACCCACATTGAGAGTGCTGCGCACCCGGATATCCCCGCCCATTTTCCGAACAATTCCGTAACAGATCGCCAGCCCCAGCCCCGTGCCTTTTCCCACGGGTTTGGTGGTGAAAAATGGATCGAATATCCGCTGCAGGTTGTCTTCGGGAATGCCGCAGCCCGTATCGGACACCTCGATCACCACCCACCGCTCTTCCTGCCGGGTATAGATGAAGAGTTCGCCGCCTTTTCTTTCCATCGCGTCAATGGCATTGTTGATTAAATTCAGGATCACCTGCTGAAGTTCCGAAACGGACAGTCGGAGCAGCGGCAGATTTTCCATCAATTCGGCGTGAATGACCACCATGCTGCGTCTGGCCCGCTGATCCGACAATGCCACCAGCTCCGAAACAAGGTCGTTGATCTGAACATTCTGCTGGCGGGGATCCGTTTTTCGGGCGAAACTGAGCAGTTTATGGGTGATATCCTTACACCGGGCGCCCTGGGTTTTGATCTGGGCCACCGCCCGCCTGAACTCTTCCAGGTTTTCGCTCTGCCGAAAGTCTTCTTCATCGAGCAGATCCTGTATCCATCCGGCTTCTTCCACCATAATGGCCACTGGATTGTTGATTTCGTGTGCAATGCCCGCTGCCAGTTCGCCAATGGAGGCCAGTCTTCCGGTTTCGATCACCTGCTGGTTCAGTATTTCTTTTTCGTGATCGGAAACCGCTATCCGGTGAACCATTCGTCCCGAAATCAGATAGGCCATGATAACAATGCCGACACCGCCCAGTATAAAAATGAGGATGGACAGTACCTGCATCTGGTTGAGTTTGCTGAAGGCCTCCGCAGCGTTCTGACGATATACCAGCAGCCACTCGCCGTTTTTCAAGAACGATGCGGCATAGATGACTTTCACGCCGGAAACATCCACGGTTTCAACCAGATGTACGTTGTCTGGTTTCTTTGACAACGTTTTTTTCTGAAACAGCGATTGGATCAGTCGTTTATCGGGAACGATGTTGACGGCCGGGCGGGTCTGAAACTCGACATCCCGGTTCACGATGAACGCAATGCCTGTCTTGCCGCCGCGAATGCCTTCCACCAGCGCATTGAATGCGTTGAAGTCAATGGTGGCCCTCAGAGTCCATGGGCGTCCCTCCTGACTGTTCCGAACGGCAACAATAAAATGGGGGGATCCTCGGAGTCCTAAAAATACGTCGCTGATATCACTGGCATCCGCCATGACTTTCCGAAACCAGCCGGCATCGGTATAACGCGCGCCGGTCAGCGCATAGGGACCCGCGTACGCTATTTGCAATCCCTGGTCATCAATGACGCCCATATCCACCAGCACAGGCCCATACACTTTCTGCATCAAAACGAGCTGGCGCCGCAGCGATATGTCCTGAGTGATGTCCTGCATGGCGATACTCCGGGACAGATATTGGATTTCTTGAAATTTTGAGGTGATAAACCTATCAATGTTCATACTGTGCTTCTGCACGGTATCCATGAACTGCGCGTATATCTTTTCCTTGTAGGAGAGACGAAACTGATAGAATATGGCGCTGCTGACCAAAAACACGGGGATAAACGATACCGTCATGATGGCGGCCACCATCTTCCGCATCAGCGCTTTGTAATAAGCGGTTTGTTCAAACAAGGGAAGCGGTGTCATGGCTCATACCGTCTCAAGAATCCCTTTGATGGCCTGCTTCAGATGATCAATGCTGCTGCCCTGTTTCTCTACAAAAACGATTGGGTGCGCACCATCCAGTTGGTGAACAATATCCGTCACCAGCGAATGCACCACCACCGGCATCTGGGGATACATCCGATGAATGCGCTCGATCAGTGAGATATCGGCGATATCGGGCATATCGGGATCCAGTATGAGGATATCGGGCTGAACCCCGGACATGTACTCCAGTATTTCCCTGCCGGTGCTGGCAAGCCGGATATGGTAGCCTTCGACCAGCAATTCCCGCTTCAGAAATTCCCGCACATGCGGGTTTCGATCTGCAATCAGCAATGTAATCTGTGCATTCACGAAAGGCGTCCTCAATGACAAGAAGAAGAACGGCATATATGCCAGGTCCGGCGGCGATAACGTTTATGGACATCATAGCAATCCATATACCATGCTTTCCGAAACGATGGTCTTCAACCAATCACTCAATATCGTTATTGATATGGTTCAACCTCATACATCGGGAAAGCGAAATGTCGGTTTGGGCTTGTCAGCATTTTTTACAGGATGTAAATGTCACAAATGCGCATAAAGACAGTTGAATAAAAAAACATCCAAAAAGTTCCATTGAGATGCAATCCGTTATTGACACATTACGGTTCATTTAATACTATTACTCAAATGCATGTCATGCTCTTTCCGCTTCGGTCCCTGTCATGCCCGTATAGGGCAGCCTCTCACACAATCGTTCTTTAAACGATCAATCCCGTCGCGATTGACGAAGTTGCACAATGTGTTCTATCGAGTTTTAATATCGTATCCACAGCATGTTACGTTATTTGGATTTGTCGCTCCGTATGGGGTGCAATCCAATGAATTTTTAGCGTAACATCTATTTTTATTTTTTTGTTCCTGCCAAAGGGAGTATCCATATGGATGATTTTCTCCATAATTTGAGAACCGGAAAAAATAAATCGTATGATCGCAATCGAAAGCCGTACGACAATACCTATAAAAGTCCGGACAGACAAAACATCGGTGACAACAGACGCCGGGATGTATTTCAAAAAAGCGGTTCCGTCGAGCATCTGACGGCTATCAAAAAATTGCTTGAAGATTTGACTGAAACTCAGAAACGTCTGATCGAAATCGAAGAGAAACGGGCGGTATTTGAAGAACGTATTGCTGCTGCGCTGGAAATGATTTCAATGGGCGCCGCCGCTCGCAAACCAGAGCAGGAAAGTCCGACGCCTCAGACGGAAACGGAAACTGCTTTTTCCGAAACGCCCGACGAAGATGCCCCCCTGGCGACAGAACTGTCTTCCGCGGACACGGGCGCTGAAATTATGCAGCCATTAGGAAAAGAACAACTTGTCGAAATGATTAGCGCCATGCGCAAAGAGCAGATGAGTTTTGAAAAGATTGCAAAAAATTTAGAACAGCAGGGGATTTCGACACTTTCCGGGAAAGGTGTCTGGCGCGGTCAGGCTGTTGCCAAACTATGCCAGCAAATCAACGCCATGCCGCAGGATTTGACGGCTTCGTAAAGCCCGGATGCTGCATTGCGCTGTATCCTTCGTCGCTGAGGCGTACTATAACTATGCCTCACTCCTCATGATTTGCGCGTCTTGCCTGCAAACTTTTACGAGAGCATCAATAATTTACGTAACTATTCAGCCCCCATCATGAAAT
>JAJYBO010000007.1 GCA_021778975.1 Deltaproteobacteria bacterium | reverse complement strand
GGCGCGCAAATCCTGAGGAGTGAGGCGTACTTATGGTACGCCGCAACGACGAAGGATGCAGCGCAACGCAGCATCCGGACTTTTTACGAAGCCGTCAATTTTGAGCTTGCGTAATAATTGATCTTATGTTAGCTTTTTGCTAACTTTTATATAATCCAGAGCATGGAGTATCTGTCTGAAATTATTGCCATGAACTGGCATCGTTATTCTTCAGAATTGTTGGAATTAATCGAATAACATTTAAGGAGGGGGTCATTATCTATGAAAACGTTGATTGGTGGTGCGGTTGCTGCAGTGTTGGGGTTGATTGGTATTTCTATCTGGTTTAGTGCGTTTATGCAGGTTATCGCAGGTGTTTTGCCTGTTATGCTGCTTCTGGGCGGCGGGTTGGCGCTTTATTTGGGGTTTGACGAATTAAAAGATACATGGAAAAAAGACGAGAAGCCAGCAGCGGCTCCCACTGCCTGTGCAGACGGCGTAGATAAATATAAACAGGAAATCAGCGATCTGAAACAAGAACTCGAATCATTAAAGGCGGGAAAAGCCTGATGTCCTGAATGTTTCAAACGGCTGTACGCTTTATGAGTTAAATGGCGTTATGGTCGTTATGTGCTATTTTCTTGTCTCCCTATGAAAAAGATAAGACTGATGCGCAGGAAGGCGGAGTCAAGGCGTTTTCTGCGTATCAGGGCGTTTTTGCCAGCTCCGTCTGAATCGCTGATGTTGCCAGTTTGTCCGCTTTCTCGTTCTGCTCGACGCCGCAGTGCCCTTTCACTTTGACAATCCTCAGATTTTTGAATTTTTTTATCAGATCGCGAATTTCACAGACAAGTCCTGTATTTTTGGTGGCTTTCCATCCCAAAGACAATAGCCCGTGGGCGTAGCTGCTGTCCGTGTATATTTTTACGGGAATGTCGCGCTTTTTTACTTCAAGCAGCCCTGTCCGGATCGCTTCGAGTTCGGCGATATTATTGGTGGCAACGCCGATGTAGCGGGAAATTTCTTTTTCGTGTTTCCCATAATGCATCAGAACACCGATTCCAGAATGACCCGGGTTGCCGGATGAAGCACCGTCAGTGAAAATGTGGATGCTGTTTTCATCCATTTCAATACCTGAAGCGACCTCAGCGACATGCTTTTTCGATTTTCTGGAAGGGGACGGAACGTTCGGAACAATTTCATCCAGCGAGTGAAGCGCAGAAGCATGTATCTGGTATTCATAATCCTGATCCAGGCGATATTTGATCACCGCCTTGCCGTGATCGAGACGAACGTTTCCGGCGGAATCCGTTGCAACCCACACCTTATGGTTTTTAAAGGACATTCGCGTCCATTCTTGCAGTGTTGAATCCGTATCGTTCATAAAATCTCTCCTTTATATCCGTTCGTCTATAAATGGCTTTCTCTGGCGGATCAAGAAATAATATGGTTTCGATATATCTTTCCTGTAACCGATCGTGAATGGCATTGGGTATTTATTGACAGATATGACGGGTTTTGATAGAAATGGTCAAAGTTGAATGCGATCTTCTCCTGACGCGAATGTTCACGATTATCCGTATGTTTTCAGGGGTTATGATGGAAAAATTTACCCGACCAGATCCTTCCAGCCTTTTTGCTTTCCCTGTTGCGGCTGCAGGATATCCGATCATTGCGGCGTTTGCCTTTGCGACAGGAGTCTTCGCACTTCTCAGGCTGGTCATTCCGGCATTGGTGGGGGTATGTTTCACTTTCTTTACGGCATATTTTTTCAGAGACCCGGACAGGGTCGTTCCGACAGCATCCAATGCTGTGGTATCGCCTGCTGATGGAAAAATCGTTATAGCGCAACGGGTGGAATCCAGCCCTTTTTACGACGGTCCCTGTCAAAAAGTCAGTATCTTTATGTCGGTGTTCAATGTCCATGTCAACCGGATTCCATATGAAGGCATTGTAGAACGCATTGCATATCATCCCGGAAAATATGTGAACGCCAGTTTAGACAAAGCCTCCGAAGACAACGAACGCAACGCTGTCTTCATCCGGACCGAAGCCGGCCTGAAATACTGCGTGGTACAAATTGCAGGGCTTGTCGCCCGACGAATCATCTGCAAGATTCAGCCCGATGAAAATGTCCGCCGTGGTATGCGTTTTGGTATGATTTGTTTTGGCTCTCGTCTCGATGTGTACCTTCCACCTCAAACAACGCTGAATGTCGCTGTAGGAAACAAGGTTGCCGCCGGAACTTCAATTGTGGGGTATATCGCATGAAAAAACACCGGAAATTTGAAAAAGTCAAATTTAAAAAAGGTATTTTTATTCTCCCCAACATCTTTACCTCACTCAATATTCTGTGCGGGTTTTATGCCGTCATCGCATCCATTGGGGGTGAGTTTGTCTCCGCCGCCATTTCGATATTGATCGCCGCTGTCTTTGACACCATGGACGGAAAGGTCGCCAGAGCCACGCACACTACCAGCAGGTTTGGGGTAGAGTATGACTCTTTGGCGGATGTCATTTCGTTTGGAATGGCCCCCGGTATCACCATGTATTTGTGGGCGCTCCAGTCGCTTGGCAGAATCGGCTGGCTGGCGGCGTTTTTGTTTGCCATCTGCGGCGCCCTGCGTTTAGCGAGGTTCAATACGCAGGTGGGGTCTATCAGCAGCGAATATTTCGTGGGGCTTCCCATTCCTGGGGGCGCCGGAATGGTGGCCGTTACCATTTTGTTTTTCAATCGCCTGGGGATTGATGGGCGTCTGTATCCATGGCTGATTCTGGTCGAATTGTACATATTGTCGTTTCTGATGATCAGCACCATTCGATACTATAGCTTTAAAAAGCCAGAGCTGTTCCACAGAATGAAATTCAACGTGCTGGTAACAGCCGTGCTGATTCTGATTTTTGTGGTATCACAGCCCCAGATCGCTCTCTTTGTAACCATACTGGGGTATATTCTGTCTGGCCCGTTCAGCAATATGAAATACAGACAGAGTTTAAAAGAGCAATCTGCTGTCGGCAGTGAACAGGATATCGCTCCGGTCTGATCGCCATCGGTTCCGAAAACGGTGTGAATAGAGTGATTTTATAGCAGGTTTCGTAACGGATTTTGAAAAGTTCAGGGCTTTTTTGTGATCCTTTGATGATGCCGCTGACGTCATCGAGGATCATATTTTTTTAATGTGAAATGTGGTGATGCTATGTCAAAAACTTATCAGATTGCCGTAATCCCCGGAGATGGAACAGGTCCTGAAGTCGTTGCTGAAGGCGTCAAGGTACTCCAGGCGGTTGCGGAAAAAAGTGCATTTAAACTCAATTTTATTTACTACCCATTGGGCGGAGAGCATTACAAAGCTACCGGAGAACTTCTGACAGATGATACCCTGAAATCCCTGGCAAACGCGGATGCCATCTTTCTGGGGGCTATCGGACATCCGGACATCAAACCCGGCATACTCGAAAAAAACATTCTGTTGAATCTGCGGTTTCATTTCGATCAATATGTCAATCTGAGACCTGTAAAACTTTATGAAGGCGTTTATACGCCTCTCAAAGACAAATGCCCGGCGGATATAGATTTTGTGGTGGTTCGTGAAAACACCGAAGGGCTTTATACGGGGGCGGGTGGATGCCTCAAACGGGGAACCCCTGACGAGGTAGCGGTTCAGGAATCCATCAATACCCGTAAGGGGGTGGAGCGGTGCGTCCGGTTTGCTTTCGAGTACTGTCGTAATCGCAATAAGGCCAAAAAACTTACACTTTGTGGAAAAACCAACGTATTGACATTCGCCTTCGATCTATGGGAACGCACTTTCCGAGAAGTTGCCAGGGAATATCCTGATATTCAGGCCGATTACGCCCATGTGGATGCTATCTGCATGTGGATGGTCAAAAATCCTGAATGGTTCGACGTCATTGTCACCGATAATATGTTCGGAGACATCATCACCGATCTGGCGGCCATGATTCAGGGCGGAATGGGCATCGCGGCTGGCGGCAACATCAATCCCAAAGGGCTTTCCATGTTTGAACCCATCGGCGGTTCGGCGCCCAAATACACCGGGTTACAGATTATCAACCCCATTGCGGCCATTTCGGCGGCACAGATTATGCTGGAAACCTTGGGCGAACCCCAGGCCGCATCATGGATTGAAAAAGGTGTCATCAAGGTACTCAGAGACGATATCAAAGATGTTGCGGCCGGTAAAATGGGGTATTCCACCAGCGAAGTCGGAAATCTGATCGTATCCTATATCAAAGATAAGTGCTGAACTATCCTGTAGTTACATTAATTTCAGCGATCCGGAGTTTCTGTCCCTGTGTTCAGGCAAAAGAGACTCCGTTTCTTTTTCGGTATGTCGAGGTATCGCGTCATGTCTAAAAAATCTTTCAATGTTGCGGTCGTCGGAGCGACAGGCGCCGTGGGAAACCAGATGATCGCCTGTCTGGAAGAACGGAATTTTCCGGTCAACACTATACGATTTCTGGCATCTTCCAAATCCGCAGGAAAACCCCTATCGTTCAGAGGGCAGCCGGTTATCGTCGAGGAATTGACGGAGAATTCATTTCATCAAATGGATATCGCTTTGTTTTCCGCGGGCGGCGGCGCCAGCGAAAAATTTGCGCCAGCGGCCGCAAAGGCCGGTTGTGTGGTCATAGACAATTCCAACGCCTGGCGGATGGATCCGCAGGTGCCCCTGGTCGTTCCCGAAGTAAATCCACACGCCATTGCGGGTTATACCCAAAAGGGCATTATCGCCAATCCCAATTGCTCCACCATCCAGATGGTGGTGGCACTAAACCCCATTCACCGAAAATTTGGAATCAAGCGCATCGTTGTTTCCACATATCAGGCGGTTTCCGGCACCGGGCAAAAAGCCATTGTCGAACTGACGCAGCAGACACAGGCACTGCTGCAACAACAGACACCGGAAAGAAAAGTCTATCCACATCGCATTGCATTTAACTGTCTGCCGCACATTGATGTATTTCTGGAGAATGGTTACACCAAAGAAGAAATGAAAATGGTGAACGAAACCCGCAAGATCATGGAAGACGACACGATCGGTGTCACCGCGACGACCGTGCGGGTTCCCGTGTTTTACAGCCATTCGGAGTCCATCAATATTGAAACGCGGCTGCCCGCAACGCCAGACGATATTCGCCAACTGCTGGCGGATGCGCCGGGTATCAAGGTTGTGGATGATATCAAGACCAACACCTACCCCATGGCGATTGACGCAGCGGGACAAGATCTGACTTTTGTCGGCAGAATCCGAAAAGACGAGTCCATTGCCAATGCCATCAACATGTGGGTGGTGGCCGATAATATCCGAAAAGGGGCGGCAACCAACGCCGTACAGATAGCAGAAATTTTGGCATCAACTTATTTATGACGGTTTTTCAGATTGTCCGATATTCGTATTGAGATTTATCATTGTTGAAAAACCAATTTTCAGGAGTAATACGTTGGATCGAATACCCATGACCAAAGAGGGCCATGATGCCCTGAAGCAAGAGCTGGAACATCTAAAAAAAGTCGAACGTCCCCAGAATATCAAGGCCATTGAAGAAGCGCGCGCACATGGCGATCTGACCGAAAACGCCGAATTTGAAGCTGCAAAAGAGCGTCAGAGTTTCATTGAGGGACGTATTCGTGAATTGGGATACAAACTGGCGAATGCCGATATCATTGACCCATCCCGGCTCCCTAAAGACAGGGCCGCGTTTGGCTGCCGGGTGCTTTTAGAAAATGTGGATACCGGAGAAACTGTCGAATATCAACTGGTAGGTCCGGAAGAATCCAATATCGAAGAAGGCCGGATATCCGTCGAATCCCCCCTGGGAAGAGCCATTATCGGCAAAAAGCCATCGGATGAACTCGTACTCAATGCGCCTGGGGGAAAACGCTGTTATGAACTGGTCGAGATACTGTAAATGGTGTTTGACGCGAAATGGTCTGCCAGGGCTCGACGCCAGCGCCTATCGTTCACTGCAATTGACGGTGTTAAAGAAGAAAGGGTGCCATTATGGCAAGAATAACTATAGATGATTGTTTGAAACGGGTGCCAAACCGTTTTCTGCTGGCCAACATGGTGGCCAAACGGGTGCGACAGATTCGTGAAGGTTCGGAATACCTGGTCAGTTCGCCCCGAAATGAGGATATTGTTATTTCGCTAAGAGAGGTCGCTGCGGGAAAAATCAAACTCAGACCCAAATCCCATGACGATACGGATTGATTTCCATCAAAACATCAAAATTGATTAAATCTCTGAACAGAGGAATTGGCCAGGCTGTTGATCAATATGATATGATTCAGGACGGGGACCGGATAGCCGTCGGTATTTCAGGTGGCCAGGACAGCCTGACCCTTCTGTGGTTTTTACAGCATCGGCTTTCGCATATTCCGGTCCATTACGATATTTTTCCTGTATATATCGACCCCGGATTTGATCGAAATATGGGCATATTGATGAAAGAGCATTGCTCGCGATGGGGACTGTATCTGCATGTAGATGTGACGGACCATGGCATACGGGCGCATAGCCCGGAAAATCGGGAAAATCCCTGCTTTCTGTGTTCCCGGTTGCGCCGTCAGCGTCTTTTTGAAATTGCCGAGAGCCTGGGATGTCGCAAATTGGCGCTGGGTCATACCAGAGACGATATCATCGAAACGCTGTTTTTGAATATTTGCTACGCGGGATCCATCTGCACCATGACGCCAGCGCAGGATTTTTTCAAGGGAAAATACACGGTGATCCGGCCGCTGGCGTTTGCAGATGCCGAAGACATCCGTGAGTTTGCGCGTCAGCAGGGGTTTCCTGTCTTTGAAAACCCCTGTCCGACATCTAAAACTTCCAAGCGCAAAGAGATCAAAGAGATTCTGCAACGACTCTATCAAAGCAATCCGAATGTCAAGAGCAATATCTTCAGGTCGTTGAGTCATGTAAGGACAGAATATCTCCTGAAAGACACATCCAAACGATAAAAGGAATCAGACAAAGGACATGAATTGTTACCAGAGGTGTAACGAATCGGCATTTCCTCATCATCCAGACCCGAACAACGCTGTGTCGCCATGAAAGATGTTCAAAATCAGCGAGATGACCGGAATATCCCTATTGATAAAGTCGGGATAAAAAATCTCAGATATCCCATTACGGTCCTCGACCGCCAAAATGTACGGCAACACACGGTGGCGACAATTAACATGTATGTGGATCTGCCCCATAAGTACAAAGGCACCCACATGAGCCGCTTTGTCGAGCTGCTTCCCCTGTTTCAGCCGGAAATATCGTTAAAACGGATTTCAGTGGTGCTGGAGCGAATGAAAAAACATCTCAATGCGGCATCCGCACATATTGAAACCACGTTTCCGTATTTCATAGAGAAAAAAGCGCCTGTAAGCGGCGCTCCCGGTCTGATGGATTATACGTGCCGGATATTGGGGTCAAGCGATCCAGCCGGAAAGCTGGACCTGGTGTCCGAAGTCATTGTGCCCATTTCATCCGTATGTCCGTGTTCAAAGGAAATCAGCGATGTCGGCGCACACAACCAGCGCGGGGAAGTTCGCCTGAGTACCCGGTTCAAAAAATTTATCTGGATGGAAGACATGATCGAGCTGGTCGAATCCTGCTCATCCTGCGAGGTGTATTCCATCTTGAAGCGGGTTGACGAAAAACACGTTACAGAAAAAGGATTCACCAATCCCAAGTTTGTGGAAGACATTGTCCGGGATGTCGCCAAAGAACTCTACGCCGACACCAACATTACATGGTTTTCGGTCAGCGCGGAAAATTTCGAGTCCATCCACAATCACAGTGCTTACGCCCATATCACCAGCGGTCCAATTCATACGGAAGTGAACCCGGAAGCCGGTAAAGCCAAACACTGAACTCTTTTTTTGTCCGAACGCTTTCAGGAATCGGCGATTTTCCGGATTATTTTCATGATCGGATCCGCTGTGGCGCCTGGTGTGTTCACCATGACGACAAAACGGTAAACACCCCCGTTGCCGTCAATATAGCCGACTCTCGTTCGAACGCCGTCCAGGGTTCCGGTTTTAAAAGATTCATTCCCCTGTCTGCGCATCACCCCGCGGTATGGATAGAACTTTACCAGAAGTTGATCCATATCCGCGGCGGAAATCCGGTTATCCCTCGAAATGCCGGAACCCTCCACGATCTGGATGTCCGTTGCCTTCAATTCCCTATGAATATAGGTCTGTACCGCTCGAATTCCTTTATCCATTGTTCCGGGCGGCCCGAATGCCCTGATACCGGCGGTAATGAACAATTGGTTGGCGATATAGTTGTTCGAGAATTCCAGAAGTCTGGAAAGGACTTCAGACAGAGAATAGGGAGAGGTAAAACGACACAGAAGTCTATCTCCGGGTTGCACCACCCCCATTTGAATTTGTCCGGAAGAGGTCACGCCCTGTCGGGAAAGAAACCAGTTCAATAAATGCCCTGCATACAGGGTGCTGTCATGTTGAGAATGGGAAAATACGATTCTTCCGGCATCCGCACCCGTCGCTTGAATACGATGAGCGACAAATGGCAGTAACGGCGTCTGTGATTCAGCACTGACGTAATGACCGGCGGGGTCCTTTTTAAAACTGACGGTATTGAAATTGGCGCAGAGCGCACCGTTGGGAGCATCATACGGTTCTGATGTCCGGGTGACGCCAGGAATTGTCAATGGGTGTTCAAAGGCTGTGTCATCCAGTATCAAATCGTGATACTGACGTACACCGTCGGCAATCTGGCCGGCAAATGCGGGCATGACATCGGATGTAAACAACGGATCCCCCTGCCCCCGAATTTTGAGGTTGTGATAAGAATCCTGATAACATTCTGTAACAAAATGATAATTAGCTCCCAGATAATGAAGCGCGACGAGTGCTGTCAAAATCTTCAGGGTGGAAGCCGGTGTTCGCAAACGACCGGCATGTCTGGATACCAGAATCCGGCCTCGAGGATCTGTCAGCAACACGGAATCCTGCTCTTGAATTCGAGACAGCAGGCTCGATATCAGCGTCTGTGAATCCGGATGCCCCGGAACCGTCATTCCCCACAAAAGGGAGGGCATGACAATGTACGCCATGAGAATATGTCCGCATATTTTTTTGAGTGGCATTGTTCACCTGAGATGATTTGTCGAAAAGCGTTATTGTAATGGATAAGCTGGCACAATATCATGCCGCAAATTTCCCTTCAATGCGAAATGGACTGGACTTTGCCTCAAAAAGTATTTATTGTGGCGCAACAATGAAAAGTTGGTGGTTTTACCGGTATTTCCAGCTTTGACGGGTTCGTAAAATGTCCGCATGCGGCGGTTGTGCTGCATTCTTTTACAAACCCGTCTGCAATTTGACTTTTTACGAGAGTGTCAGCTTTTAAGAGGGCATCGTCACTATGAAAAAAGAACCGGATTCTGTCGTAAAACGCTCACTGTTTTCATGGGTTCTGCCAGGGAATGTCCATCTTCAGATTTCGCTGGTAGGGCTGATTACCCTGACGGTCTTCGCGCGGGTGTTGCCACTGGAAATGCAAAAACGGATCGTCAATCAGGCGATATCCTTAAGACGACTCGATCTGCTTTTGTACTACTGCGGCATTTATCTGGTATCTGTGCTGACGGCCAGCGGTCTGAAATATATCATTTCCATACTCCAGACACGGATATCCGAAAATGTTCTGGCGAACATGCGCAAGGATTTATTCGCCCATATCCTGACATTGCCCCTGAATTTTTACCGCAAAGCCCAGCCAGGAATGGTGGTGTCCGCGCTGGTTACGGAACTGACAACCGCCGGAACATTCGCCGGTTTAGCCATTTCATCCCCCACCATCAATATTTTCACGCTTCTGGCGTTCGCCGGTTATCTGATATACCTGAATCCGCTTCTGGCAGTCATTTCACTGGGGTTGTATCCCATCATTCTTGTCATCATCCCGATTCTTCAGAAAAGAGCCAACAGCGCCAACAAAAAGCGGGTGGACAGCACGCGGGTCATTTCCAGCCTGATTGGCGAGGCCATTTCCGGAATCCATGAAATTCAGGGCAACGGTACATTTCGGATGGAGAACCGGCGTTTTGGCAAAATTGTGGACAAAATGCGGCAGATACGGATTGTCTGGACACTGTATAAGCAGGGCGTGAAAGTCACCAATAATTTTTTTGTCAGCCTTGGGCCTTTTGTGATTTTCATTCTTGGCGGTTATCTGGCCATGCACGGAAAGCTCGAACTGGGGGCTATGGTGGCCTTTTTGTCCGCTCAGGAAAAACTGTACGATCCCTGGAAAGAACTGATCGAATTTTATCAGGTTTATATGGATGCAATCATCAGCTATAAGCGCACCATGGAATATTTCGATGTTCCGGTGGAATACGCCATTGCGCCGGAAGACCGAGAAGCGTATCAGCTCGAGCCCAGCATTGACATCAAGGAACTGTCCTACACAACCGATACCGGCATCCAGCTTCTGGACAGCATCAACATGACGTTGAAACCCGGTGAAGCGCTTGCTCTGGTAGGGTTTTCAGGAAGTGGCAAAAGCACCCTCGCGCTTTGTATCGGTCAGCTTTACAAATATACGAGCGGTCACATTCTGCTGGGAAAACAGGAAGTCAGCGAATTGACCAAAGAAGACATGGTGCATAACATGGGCTTCGTATCTCAGAGTCCATTTATCTTTTCCGGTTCCATCGAAGAAAATCTGATGTACTCCTGCGCGGCGGTGCATGATAGGGAAGATGGCGATGGCGGCGTCCCGACCCTGGATGACAAGATCGCGGTGCTACATCAGACAGGGCTTTTTGCTGATGTCCTCCGGTTTGGTCTCAATGCGATTTTAGAGAAATCTCGGCAGGAACATCTGGCCGGCCAGGTGGTGCATGTCCGGGAGAATTTTCATCGAGAATATGGCGAAAGGCTGGCGGATTATGTAGAATTTTTCAATGAGAACAAATATTTGCGATATTCAAATGTGGCAGAGAATCTGTTTTTAGGCGCTCCGAACGACCCGGCTTTTTCAGAAAATCAATTGCCTCAAAACGCTTATTTTCTGGAACTTCTGGGAAAGGCGGATTTGGTGATGCCGCTTCTGAGTCTGGGAGGAGAACTGGCCAGACAGACCATTGATATATTGGGCAATTTAACACCAGATCCGGTTTTTTTTGAACAAAGCCCCATTTCACTTGACGAATGGGACGACGCGAGACTTTTGGTGGACAGACTGCACCGCACCAAATTGATGCAGCTCTCTGAAGAAGACCGGCGCTATCTGCTGAAAATAGCGCTCCGGTTTTCACCCGGCAGACACACGCTGGTAGCACTTCCCGGTATTTTGAGAGATTTAATCCTGGAAGGCAGGGCGCTGATCCGGGAAAGCATTCGCAAGGACAATCCTTCTGCATTTTCATTTTATCAGCTTTCCGATTACATCTATTCTCAAACGATCATGAACAACATTCTGTTCGGCCAGACCAAGACATCCAATCCCAAAGCACTGGATATGATTCATCAAAGCATCATCCAGTTGATTATCGAAGAAGATTTTCTCGAAACCATCGTGGACATCGGAATGCAGTTCCAGGTCGGCAGCAAGGGCGATAAACTTTCCGGCGGGCAGCGCCAGAAACTGGCCATCGCCCGAACATTTCTCAAATCTCCCCGCATCATGATTATGGATGAAGCCACATCCGCGCTGGACAACAAATCTCAGACCCGCATCCAGAATCTTCTCGAAACACGCTGGAAGGGAAAATCCACGCTGATATCGGTGGTTCATCGTCTGGATATCATCAAGAATTATGACCGGGTAGCCGTCATGAGAGCGGGGAAAATCATTGAAATGGGAGCCTATCAAGAACTCATTGATAAAAAAGGAGCTCTGTATGAACTCGTCGGTGGAAAAAAATGAGCCATGTCAGATTTGTGAATTTCAAGAAAATCTGAATATTCTTAGAGAGATTTATTTTTTTTCGGTACTGCCGCTTGAACTTCTGAAGGTATTCGCCTATCTATGCACCCGTGAAAAATTCAAACCCGGAGATTATCTGTTTACACAGGACGACGACGATGGCCAGGCGTTCTATTTTATTTCCGGCCAGGCGGATCTGATCCGTACAGACAATGGGGAGGAAGAAACCATTCGCGCCTACGGTCCCGGAGATTTTTCAGGAGCGCTGTCGCTGCTGAGCAATACCCGGAAGCTGTTTTCCCTGAAAGCCACAACACCTCTGGTGTGTTTGATCCTGAGTCGGGAAAAATTTGTTCACACGATGAATCAGCATCCACAGCTTATGGAAAGCGTTTTTCAGGCAGTTATCGAAAAGATTCATGGATGGGAAGAACTGTTCATCGCCGAACGCTCCGCCGGATGCAATGCCTGCCGACGCAAAATCGGGGTCAGCCTGATATGACCGAATACTGGTGATACGGTGAAAGATGCGGTGTAACTTACACATGCGGACATTTTACGAACCCGTCAGGGATAACAAATGGATATTATCGAAACGAAACAAGACGACATCACGGTTTTCAGCATATCCGGGCGTCTGGATTCCGGTTCTTCTCCGGAACTGGACAAACACATTATGCTGGCGATGGAAAGCGGGGCCCGGCGCATTGTTGTGGACTGCCAAAAACTGGATTACATCACCAGCGCCGGACTTCGGGTGATTGTAAAAACCGCTAAAAAACTCACCCCTGAAAACGGCAAAATAGTCCTCTGCGCGATGGCGGATTATGTGAAAGAGGTATTTGAAATTGCCGGATTCGATGCATTTCTTCCCATTGTACCCGCTATCGAAGATGCCATGGCAATGGCCGGGAAGGCGTAACGCCTCGATCAATACCAGGGATCATAATACCGCACGCCCATTTCATACACAGTGGGATTTTGAGAAGCCGGTTTACACCATTTGACCTCCGCCAGTGTGGTTTGCCGCATTTCTTCGATACCAGAGGAAGACAGGCGCGGCAGGCGTTTGTAGTCTTTGGTTCGAATAATCACCGGCGCCCCCGGATAATAAGCCGTATCAGACACCAGATACATGCCGTCTTTACTGCAGTTGACAACCCTGGCGGTTGACCAGTTCGACATGTTGAAATTGGCGCAAAGCACAGAACCTTCGAGTTTGGAACGATCGTCGTGTCTTTTTTCGTTTGGATTTTCCATGCGGAACCTCCTTTAACGCGATCCCCCAACGGGAGAGTCGTGGAACAGATGTGTTAAAAAGTGAAAAAGCGGCGGCGGCGTTCTATTTCCCAAATTCCCAGAACGGACTTTGAATAGAACCCCATTTGAGAACTTCAGCAAAGACACATAGAAAGATTCCGGTCAACGCCAGGAGCAGAGCAACAATGGAGTATCGGATCGAGAAAACGACGTAAGTGGTATAAACGCAGAGTTTATTGACAAACAACACATGAATATCAGACTTAACTCTAAGTATTGTTTGTCGCTTTGTCAAGATCGAATGATGTACTTTTTGTAAAGTTCTGCTTGATGGCGATGTCAACAAACGGCAGCATGGTTGCCGCCGCTTCGCCTGAGCGAGTACATGCCAGGGGCAGATTCCATGCGGCCAGATTTCGTTTTCCTACAAAATTGCTGACACAGCGGATTTCTATCAGCGGAATCCGATAATGAAGGGATAAAAATGCCGCGGCGGCGCCTTCCATGGATTCGATAAAAGGGGCATACGTTCTGAACAGGAACGCCGAACGCGCATCTGTCGCTGTAATGGTGGAAACAGTGACAAACGTCCCTGTGAATATCCGGATGCCGCGGGAATGCCATGCGGATGCCAGAGACGAAGCAGTGAATGCCGTTAGTTCCGGATCCAGCGGATATTGTTCCCGAAGTTCCATACCATCACAGGTCAACACCGGAAACGGCAGCGCCTGGACCGCGGGATCTCCGCTTTCGGACTCGATGCCCAGATGGACATCCACCTCGGCAGTGGCAACCGCCACATCCCCCAATGTCATGCCATGGGGTCGAAATCCTCCGCCACATCCGGTCTGAATGATCAAACGCGGTTTTGATGCTTCGATGCAGGCGGTCATGGCCTGAACCGCATTGACGATGCCAGGGCCGGTGGTCAGCACAGACACTGGCATTGTTCCATATTCGCCGCGCCAGAGAGATCGCCCTCCGACCGATTTTACGGAAAGAAATTTCAGACAATCCTTCAGATGTCGAATTTCAGCCTCCACCGCCGCAACGACCAGTACATATGGGGTATCCATTTCAGGCTTTTCCCAGCCCTTTTTGAATCATCACCACCATGCTTTGTATCCATGAAATCACGACATCCATATCACCGTCAAAAAGCCCCAGCCCCGCATCCATGTGAGGAACCGCCTGAGCCTGTAGAAAACGATCCATAATGGCGTCCAGCATGAAAGCGGCTTTGTCCATATTCACATGTGGACCAAGTTCGCCTCTGTCCATGGCGTCTTCCAGGAGCGAGCGGATATATTCCAGACTGTACTTACGGAGTGCAAGCAGCATGTCATTCCGAAAAGGGATGGAATCATCCGTCAAAAGCTGAAGGTAGAGTTTGTAAATCAGTGGATGTTTTCGGATAAACCGGGCGCCGGCCAGAAGGGTTTCGGTCAGCCGGGTGGATAAGTCACTGGATGCGGTGGCATCCCGGACATCGCGCAGATAATCTTTCACACGGCTCAGCGCATGACTGAAGACGAATCTGAAAAGCCCGTCTTTGGTTCCGAAATACTGAAAGAGCGACCCTTTGGCGATACCAAGCCGGTTCACGATGGCATTGATGCTGGCACCCGCGTAACCCTTTTGGCTGAAAGCCTCCGAAGCTGCTGTCAGAATCCGTTCCTGCTTTTCCTCCGGCAGATTGAGAAACCGCTCTGCAGCCGGTTGCGCTCCATGCGGTTTCATGGCGTTTCGTTTCGGATGCCGCCGACATCCGTTGTACAAAGACGTTCGAGCAGTTTTTTCACCGCGCAGCAAACAACCCGATTGCGACCGCTGTCCTTTGCCCGATACAGATTGTCATCCGCGGTTTTCAACAATTCTTCCAGCGTCGCGGTTGCGGCTTCAGCTCCCGTATGATCGAGACCCGCGGCGCCAAAACTGGAGGTGATGGACAGTTGCCCGCCCTGATACACAAGAGGCGTTGACGCCACGGCGTTTCTGAGCTTTTCGGCGACACGCGCGGCCTGAGAAACGGCCGTTTCGGGCAGCACCACCAGGAATTCTTCACCGCCATAGCGGGCGATCCAGTCCACATCACGGCGTATAACGTTCTGAAGAACACCGACAAAGCCAATTAAAACCGCATCCCCCACCTGGTGCCCGTAAGTGTCGTTCACGCTCTTGAAATGGTCAATATCCGCCAGCACGACCGAAAGCGATTTTTTATATCGAATGGCGCGCTTGATCTCATTTTCGAGCTGTTGGTTCAAAAATCCCCGGTTGAAACATCCGGTCAAGGGATCTCGAATAGACAGCCTTTCGATTTTATCGTTGGCCTCTTTCAGCAGCGTAATGGTTTGCCGCAGTTCGCGATTGACCCGGTTTCTTTCGATATGAACTCTGATTCTGGCCAAAAGCTCCTCTTTGGCGTAAGGCTTGACCAGATAATCCGACGCGCCAACCTTGAAGACCTCAAGGATATCCGACAGATCGGCCATGGCGGTCAGTACGATGATCGGCATATCCTTGTTGCCCAATTCCTGGCGAACATGGCGGCACAACTGCATTCCATCCAGGTTGGGCATAACCAGATCCGTCACGACGATATCAATGGCGTCAGGCTCGGAACGCAGCATTTCAATGGCCTGAACGCCGTCTTCAGCCTCCAGAACGCGGATCCCCTCCCGCTTCAGGCAGAGCGATGTGATCTTCCGGGCTACGCTGCTGTCATCGGCAACCAGCGCCTGAATATCCATATTCGGGGTTTGCGGATGCAGGATGCTGCGCACCAAATTAAGGACTTCGCCTTTCTGGAATGGTTTGACGATAAATTCGACGGCCCCGAGTTCAAACCCTTTTTTGCGATCCGCAATGGTGTCGTTACCAGTGATAAACACCACCGGAACCCTGTAATCTTCGCTGGTCGAGAAGAAACGGGCGTAATGCGATTCTCGAAGTCGCTGGCAGGTTTCAAAACCGTTCATTTTCGGCATTTCGATATCGAGGGTAACCAGATCCGGCGCGGGGGTGGAAGCCGCCTGAATCAGGGCTTCCAGCCCATTTCTGGCCTCGATGACGTCATATCCGTCAGCTTCCAGTTCTTCGCGAATCCGCATCCGGATGGTCTGGCTGTCATCCACCACCAGGATACGTCCAGGCGTTTCTGTCATGAAAAAATCCTTTGATATCCGATCTTGTTGTTCTGCTGTGCCATTGTCATTGGCGTTATGACGATATCTGATAGAATACGGATTTGAGATACCGTCGGGGCGCAAACCGGGGCGCGATACCGGTCAGAGATTCTGTGGAGCCGATGATCAAAACGCCTTCGTCCAGCAGCGCTTTTTCGATCTTTTGAAACAGTTTCTTACGATCTTCCACCGTAAAGTAAATGGCCACGTTTCGACAAAATACCATATCAAATTTTCCCATATCTGTAAAAGGCTGCATGAGGTTCATTGTCCGGAATGTCGCCATGCTCCGGATGGCATCGCGAATTTTCCAGACATCGCCATCCCGTGTAAAACAGGTAGATAGCCGTTCCGCTCCCATACCGCGTTCGATTTCAAGCTGTGAATAGGTTCCAGAGCTGGCTCTGGCGATGGCCGACCTGGAAATATCCGTTCCCAATATCGAGATGTTGTAAGGGGCCATGTTTTCGAGGATTTCCTTCAGCGCTATGGCGATGCTGTACACCTCCTGCCCTGTGGAACATCCAGCGCTCCAGACGCGAATGGAAATCGGAAGCCTTGAAAAAGCGTTGCGCTGTTTGCGGTCTATCATATCCGGTAGAATTTTGTACTTCAGCATTTCAAATGGTGAATGATCGCGAAAAAACAGGGTTTCATTGGTGGTGATCTGATCAATGATATCTTTTTCGACGGCGTCGGTGCGATCCATGCGGGATTTTCGGTATAAATCGCCGAGAGTTTTACAGCCATGCACTTTCAGCAACGGCTCCAGCCGGGATTCGATCAGATACGACTTGGCCGGTTCTAGCGCTATGCCGGAGAGTTCATAAATATATCTGGCCCAAAGCCCGAATTCCGTATGATCCATTGTTCGGCATTTTCCTGTGAAATCGTAAATGTTCGACATCCCTGTCTGGACGTTGTGATCTTATATGCCAGGTACGACAGAGACAGGATGCGGCTTCAAGCGAAAACCGTCCGGATGATTTCAGCGGCGATGGCTTCCAGCGGTGCAATCACATCCACAATTCCCATCTCGATCGGTTTTCGGGGCATGCCGTATATCGCGCTCGTGGCTTCATTCTGAGCGATAATGAAAGCGCCCCGTTCTTTCATCAGCTTAAGCCCCTCACTGCCGTCATATCCCATTCCTGTCATGATGACGCCGGTGGCGCGGCGTCCGTAGCACCCTGACACAGACCGGAAGAGATAATCGGCGGAAGGTTTGCAGTTGTTTTCGGGGGCGTCATCGGTGATCCGGATGACAACCGAATGATTCGCACCGGACACGGATGCGACCTTCATCTGTTTGCCGCCAGGGGCGATATAGGCTGTGTTGGGACAGACGATCTCTCCATCCGCCGCCTCCTTGACCGTAATCTGACTGACGGAATTCAGTTTAGCGGCCAGCGCTCCGGTAAACATGGGCGGCATATGCTGCACGATGAACAGAGGAACGCCTATATTCGCTGGAATCTCCGGCATCATTTTCGCCAGCGCCACCGGCCCTCCGGTCGAAATGCCGATGGCCACAGCCATAGATTTTTCATGGGGGCTTTTGAGGATTGGCGACAATCCTTCTAAAATCGTTCTTTCCATCCCGGATATTTTCGATAACGGCGCAACAACCGTTTGTCTTGTGGTTTTAAGACGCATTAAAGCGTCCAGCATGGGAGCGATGGCAGACCTGAAAAGCGCCCTGTTGTCATCCAAAGTTCCGGATGCAGGCTTCGGAATGAAATCGAAAGCGCCAAGTTCCAGCGCTCTCAGGGTGATCCGGGCCCCTTCTGTCGTAAACATGCTGCATACGATCGCCGTGGTTTCGGGTTGTTCGGCCTTCAGATGTTCCAGCACCTCAAGACCGTCCATTTCCGGCATCTCGATATCCAGCGTAATGACATCCGGTTTCAGTGAGCGCGCCTTGAGCAGGGCGACCTGACCATCCGGGGCGCTACCGACAACTTCCACACCCGGAAAAGTATCGAGTACGTCCTGAATCATTTTCCGGTACAGAAGACTGTCATCCACCACCAGCACCCGGAGCGTCACGCTGTCGGCTGTATCTGTTTCCGATATCAATGTTTCTGACTCCTACACTTTGAGTACTTCCGCAAGATTCAACACGCTGACCAACCGCTTTTCGGTTTTCAACACACCATCGAAATACCGTTCCTGAATACCGCTGACATTCGCCGGCGTTTTTTCGATATTTTCCCGTTGTATGTGGATGACATCCTCGATACGGTCCACCAGCAGGCCAATGGATTCTTTTTCGTATCTCACGATAATGTTGCGCCGGGACTCTGCATCCACACAGTGCGTCATGCCAAGCCGTTTTCCTACGTCCAGCACCGTGATGATCCGCCCCCTCAGGTTCATGATGCCTTTCACGTAATCCGGCGCCAGCGGCACCGGGGTGATATCATTCAGACGATTGATCTCCTGAACCGTCAGGATATCAATGCCGCAGCAGGCGTCCCCCAGATAAAAGGTAGCCAGTTCGATGTCAGAACCCGATTTTTCGGAATGGTCCATGGATATTCCTTCTCTGATCGTCACATTTTAAACACCGACACCATATCCTTCAAACGGCGAGCCAGTTTTTTCAGCTCTTCGGCGCTCATGTTTACCTGGGTGCTGTTGGCGGAAATCTCTTCGGCGGCGCGATTGACCCCGGAAATATCTCTGGCGATACTCTGCGAGACCTCGGAACTCTGCGCCACATTCTGGGTGACCTCATGAATGCCGCGGGCCGCCTGCGCCACATTTCCGGCGATGTCGTTGGTCGTGATGGACTGTTCCTCGACCGCTGTGGCGATGGACGACACGATTTCATTGATGTCGTTGATGACCTGTGAAATCTGTTGAATTCTGTCAACGGTTCCGGAAGTAGATATTTGAATACCCTCGATCTTGCCTTTGATTTCCCGCGTGGCTTCAGCGGTTTGCTTGGCCAGATCTTTGATTTCATTGGCAACGACGGCAAACCCTTTACCCGCGTCTCCGGCGCGGGCCGCCTCGATGGTGGCGTTCAGCGCCAACAGATTGGTCTGATCCGAAATATCGGCGATGGTTTCCGTAACTTTACCGATTTCATGCGCCGCGTTGCCCAGATCGTGGACGGTCTCAGACGCATTTTGTGCATCCGTCACCGCCTGGTTGGTGATTTTTCGGGCTTTTTCCGCATTCCGGGCGATCTCGTTGATGGTGGCGGTCATTTCCTCGGAAGCCGCGGCCACCATGTTGACGTTGGTGGATGTCTGCTCCGCGGCCGCGGCCACCGACGTCATATTGGCGCTCATTTCTTCCGCAGAGGCCGCCACACTGCACGAACGCTCGTAGGTGTTGGAGGAATTACCGGACATCTGCCGGGATATGGCGGAGAGTTCTGTGGAAGACGCGGACAGTGTTTCCACGCCTTCGATAATCTGACCGATCATCTGGCGCAGACTGGTCACCATCTGATTCAGCGCTCCAGAAAGGATCCCGATTTCATCTTTCTGTTTCATCTCCAGCAGTTCGGTGAAATCGCCCTCGGATATGCGCTTGGCGAACCGGGTGCTTTTGTTGATTGGATAGGTGATGGAACGAGTGACAAGAAACGCGGTCAGCACGATCACCATCACAACCAGCAAGGCCACAGTACCCATGAGCCAGTTCAGAGAATCCAGCGCCCGGTAGGCGTCTTTTTTTCGAACTTCCGCCATGATGGCCCAGGTGACATCTTCAATTTTGAGCGGCGCGTATGCGGAAAACACCACCTGCCCATCATAATTGCGGATTTCTCTTTCACCGGTATGACCGGCCAGGGCTTCCCGAACAGCCTCGGTATCAACCCTGCCACTTTCCGGGCTGGCGAACGAAGCTTTGACGGAAAATCGGCCCGGATCCAGAAACGAATCGGACCGCATGATATTGTCCGCGCCTACCAGATAGGTTTCGCCTGTTTTGGCCTGACCGTAACGTTCGCTCATGAGGCTGTTGACCGCGTCTGGTGAAATCTGAAAAGCGATGACACCATTCAGCGTTTCATCCGCCCCTATCACTGGATACCCAACGAATGCCGCCGGCCGGTTGCCGGATGGTGCATAGGGCTGAAAATCCACCATCGCCGGTTTGCGGGACCTGGCGACCTTCTTCCACAACACCGCCAGCCCGCTGCTTTTATAGGGGCCGGTGTTCAGATTGGTCCCCAGATCGGCCTGCCGGGCGCATGAAAACATGACGTGGCCATGTTTGGCGCAAATCATGTAAATATCTGCATATCCGCTTTCTTCGAAATAATTCTGGATATTTTTCCCCATCTGATCGTTGAGTTTTTGATATTCCGGGCTGGTGATATCGAAAGCGCCGTCTGGCTTCGCGGCAGCATCCAGCACGCATAACGGATTGAAAAAATCCAGCACGCCCTTTCGGTGAGAAAATATCCGGATATCAGTGAAAACACCGTCAAAATAGTTCTGAATCTGTTTTTTACGAACATCCCGGAGTGTAATCAACTGCCGGTTCACCTGCGTTTCCAGAGCGTTGCCTGTCACGATTTTCGAAATAAGCCCGATGGTGGCAAAGGGAATGATGCCTATCGCCAGAAATACCGCCATAAACTTTGTCCGTAATCTCATATTTCCCAGAATCCGCATTCCATCCTCCCCGATCTGTTCGTTTTTGACGCCCTGCCCCGGGCATTCAGACAACATGCCCCGCGTGTGTGGTCAACAGCGCGGTGATGCTGTTGGCCAACCGTTCTTTGTCCAGTTTGATCTGATACTCGTTGACACCAGCCTGCCTGGCGCGTTCCATGGCCCTGTCATCCGCCAGCGTCGTCAGGGCGATGATCGGCAGACCCGCAAACCGGGTGTCATTTCGGATCCGTTCCGTAAGACCGATGCCGTTCAGCCGGGGCATTTCGATGTCGGTGACAACCAGTGAGATACGCCGTTCAGAACTCTGAAGCATTTTCCAGGCGGCTTCGCCATCCTCCGCGTCCATCACCTCATACCCTTCGCTGGAGACAAACGATGTAATCTGTGTGCGGAAAAACCGCGAATCATCCACCACCAGAACCGTAACGCTGGCAGGCAGAGAACGTTCAACGCGAGGGATATCCCTGAACCAGTCCGGATAAAAAGTTCGGACGATTTCCAGAACATCCACCAGCAGCGTGGTCGCGCTTCCCAGCACCATGGACCCCATGACACCGGGCTGTTTCAAGGCATCGCCGTCAATGCTCGCGTCGGTGATTACAGAGTCCACCGGTCCTGTCGCCAGGATGCCCAGCTCTCTGCCGGCAATCATGAAAACAATGACGAGCAGATGTTCGCAATTCGCCAGAGGTTTTACACGGGCGATTTCATCAATACTGAAGACCCGCAGACTGCCGCCCCGGTACTGAATGGTGCGCGCGCCTCCCAGAGACTGGATGTCACGCTGCCGGGTTCTCTCGATGCGCAGCACCTGACTCATCGGCATGGCGAACTGCTCATCCGGCGCATTTCTGAAAATGAGCAGATTTAGCGGATCAACCACCGTCTGAATAGGCGCCGCCTCTCTGGCGACTTCTCCGGCTCTTTGGGCGCCATCTATGGAAAAAAGCCCCGCCATTTCCGCCAGATCATTGACGTCCAGGATCAGGGCGACTCTGCCATCTCCCATGATGGCGGCGCCCGCATATCCCCGACACGCTTTCAGATGTCGGCCCAGCGGCTTGACGACGATTTCCTCTGCGTCATGAAAGGCGTCTACGATCAGGCCGTATTTCATATGGCCGGTAGAAACTACGGCGATATTGAGCGCGCTGACAGCCCGATACCGCCGATCCGATCCGGAACGAAAGATTGGCGGAGGCCCCCCCGGAATACCTGATGGAAATATCGTTTCAGACGATTCAGGACGGCTGTGATGCGACGCGCGGACATCATGTTGCATCGTTTTGTCGAAATTATCGTCTGCCTGGAAATCCTCCGCAATAAGGGGGGTTGTCCGGGAACGCCGGTCGGCCACCGCCACGCGGCGATCCTGAAAGCGCAGGCCGGTTTTCTGATCAATGTATGTACGGCTGATTCCCAGAATATCCGTCACCCGCACAAGGGGCAGCAGTTTGCCGCGCAGCCGCACCACCTCGGCATTGCCAACCAGCTCGACGCGTTCCTTGACCCTGGCCGCCGGGATTCTGAGAAGTTCTTCGAGGTTGATCTGAGGAATGGCGAAACGTTCATTTTCGGCTGAAACGATCTGCGAAGGAATGATCGCCAGTGTCAGCGGGAGCCGAATGCGGATACGAGCGCCTCTACCGGGTGTGGAATCAATATCCACGAGTCCTCCCAGCGCATCCAGGTTTGTTTTGACCACATCCATGCCAACCCCCCTGCCGGAGAGTTCCGAGACCTGCCCGGCAGTGGAAAATCCTGGTAGAAAAATCAGATTCAGCCGATCCTTATCGGTCATGACCCGAACCTGTTCTTCGGTGACAAAACCTTTTGAAACCGCTGCCGCCGCCACCCGGTTCGGATCTATGCCGGCACCGTCATCTATGACCTCGATCACCACCTGTCCGGCTTCATTCTTGGCCTTTATCGTAATTTTCCCGATACCGGGTTTTCCGAGTGATTTCCGTACATCCGGAGTCTCGATGCCGTGCCCCGCCGCGTTTCGGATCAGATGGGTGAGTGGGTCGCTCATGGCTTCCAGCAATGACCTGTCTAACTCTACATCCGCGCCTTCGATGTCGAAAGTGACGTCTTTCCCCAACTCACGGGACAGATTGCGCACGACCAGTGGAAACTTGTTGAAGAGGTTGCCCACAGGCTGCATCCGTGTCAGCATGATAACCCGCTGGAGGTCGGAGGTGATATGATCCACACGCTTGCCGACAATTTCCGCCTGACGGTGGTCATGGGTGGTGATGGATTTCAGCAACTGGTTCCTGCTGAGTACCAATTCGCTCGCCAGATTCATCAGCGAATCCAGCACCTGAACATTGACGCGGATACTGGTCGGGGAGCTGTCCAGGGAATGACTTTTTTCGATTTTGGCGGATAGCGAATCGTCAGATGTAAGAACAGGCGCAGCGGGTGCGGGCACTCGCTCATCAATGGTCAAAACGGCTTGAAGACGTGTCTGTCTGTCGGCGTCAACGGGATCCGGATTTTTATCGGACATGACGGTTTCGGGCGGCAGGATATTTTCAGACGACGGCGCGGCGGAAGACACCGATGGAGGAAAGCTTTCTACCGCTTTATCTATCAACGTCAGGTGTGAGCTGTCTATTTCGAGCAGCAGCGCCATATCTTCTGAATTCAGGACACATGCGAAAATGACATGGACGATGGCGACAACATCCGGAGGCGCCCCGCTGGAAGCGCTATTCGGATATTCTTCACCGCGGTATGATAGAACCGTTCCGTAGGTTTTGAGTTCATCAATGATATCCGTCGCATTTTTGTCATGAAAGACACCGGGTCGGGTGGGATCCACGTCAAGCAGATAAATGTGCTTTCCCTCGCTTCTGGCCTGTGACACGATGTCTTTCGGAATCTGCATGGCGGCGTATGTATCGGACGCTGACGATGAGGGGAGCGCGGATTCGGGTGACACGGGGGGGGGCGGTTTCGGAGTCTGAACGGCGGGAGGCGCCGCCGCTGCGGTCTTTTTTGAAGAAGGAGCTGGAAATGCCTGGGAGATGCTGTCCAATGCCGCCAGCGGTGCGGTAATTTCCATCGCGTCGCTGTCCGCGACATTTCCCACCAGATGTTTCAAGGTTTCTGAAGCTGCCAGAAGAACGGTGATAACCTCTGAATTCGGAGAAAGACCGCCGCTTCGGATCAGTCCTAAAATAGTCTCCATTTTATGCGACAGTTCCCTGATATTGGCAAGACCGACGAAACCGGCGCCGCCCTTGATGGAGTGAGCGGCTCGAAAGACCTTGTTTACCAGCGCCGGCTCGACGGCGTTCCCGGCCTTTTCGATGGCCAGCAAATCATTCTCGATGCTGGAAAGATGCTCGGCGGCTTCGTCAACAAACGCCGCGAGGAGTTCATCGGAGGTCAGTGACATAATGCCTGTCCTTTTACAGAAAAGAGAACCCGAAAATGAGGGTTTTATCGGGATTTATCGCGCGCCGATCATGTCGCATGGGCATGAGGTTCTTTCTGCATCTTTCCGGGGGGGCATGTCAAGTGGAAATTGTTGTATCTTCGCTGAACTGTTCGATGATATTTCCGTTTGACATCGTTTTAAGTGTGTGGCAGAAGGCTGAGCAATCAAAATTGACGGCTTCGTAAAAAGTCCGGATGCTGCGTTGCGCTGCATCTTTCGTCGTTGCGGCGTACCATAAGTACGCCTCACTCCTCAAGATTTGCGCGCCT
>JAJYBO010000190.1 GCA_021778975.1 Deltaproteobacteria bacterium | reverse complement strand
TACATGAACCGCCAGAGCGGGCCTTCATGCTGGCTGGGGGACTGGGGAAGAAAAATCCCGGCCACCCGATTGGATGTCTGGATTATGTTACTACATCAATTGCTGCACCGACATCAAGGACTACTATCATCTATCTCCATTTCTGCGCAAGCTGGTAATGACAACCGAAAATTGACCACCCCGGCAATGTTGATAATCTGCAAGTGAAGGAGGACTGTTCGATGCCCATTTCAGACCTTCATTTGCTTCTTTGCTGATTTGATGAAGCGCCCGAATGCTTTATCCTTCTTCCGTTTGTCTATGTAAGACAGCTCATGGTACTCCGACTCATTCTTGAGCTTAATATAGCTTGAATAGCGATCGTCAGCCAATGCACCGCTTGTTACTGCAGCCCTGACCGCACAGCCGGGTTCCTGCGTGTGACCACAGTCCGGATAGCGACAATTCCGGGAAAGCCGGACGATGTCTTCAAATCCCTGGTTGACCCCTTCGCTCACACCAAGAAGGCCCAGTTCTCGCATTCCAGGCGTATCAATCAACATGGAACCTTGATTAAGAACGATAAGCTGACGGCGCGAAGTTGTATGTATCCCTTCTCCCGTCCCACTAACGGACCTGGTGTCAAAGGCATCTTGTCCGATCAGGCGGTTGAGAAGTGTCGTTTTGCCAACACCCGATGAACCAAGCAGGCAATATGTTCTTCCCGAGACCAGCACCTGTTGGAATTCGTCAAATCCGATGCCCGTGATATTGCTGAGGGTAAGGACTCTGGCTGCAATGGAACTCGACGTAATGGCGGCAACCTTCCGTTTTGGTGAGAACAACAATCGGCTCAACACCCCCATCCGCCGCCATCACCAGGTACCGATCCATTCTCCGCACATTGAAGTCAAAGTGGCACGACTGGACAATGAAAGCGACGTCAATGTTGGCCGCAATCATCTGAAAAATGATTTTTTCACCGGCAGATTTGCGGCGGAGAAAGGTCTTTCTCGGAAACACCTCATGAATAATTGCTGCAGCGTCATTGCTGTGATATTGAACTGTCACCCAATCGCCGACACACGGCAGGTCAACCGGAGATTCTGCCTCGAAATAGAACTTCCCGGCAAGTTCAGCCGGAACTTCCTTGGTTTGATTTCTGATCAGGTACGAGCCGCGGTCAACCGCCGATATACGCGCAATGTCACGACCCTCCTGGCGTAAGCCACTGGTTTGCGATTGAAACCAGTGGTCGAAACCCATATCACTCAATTTCATCATATGCTGGCGGATTTGCCCTCCTATGAATGCTTGTTAAGTTCAGCCAATATCTCATCCACTGACATTACCTTGCCATACGCGCCATTGAGGGCGGCCAGGAATGAGGTATGCACATCCAGCGCCGAAACCACCCTGTCACCGAATTTCAGACTCCGTGTTGCGCACGCATCGTGAGCTACCAAACATTCATAGCCGTAATCGGTCGCTGCCCTTGTCGTTGCATCCACACACATGTGCGTCATCATTCCCGCAACCACCAATTGCTGAATGTTTTTCCGCTGGAGATGCTGTAATAAGCCTGTTTCTCTGAAGCTGTTGGGAAAGTGCTTCTGAATGACCGTCTCCTCATCGAGAGGCTTGACACTTCGATGTATTTCAACGCCTGCGCTGTTTGGCAAGAAGAAGGTTGCTCCAGGACGAATTGCTATGTGTTGAATATGAAACACAGGCAACTTGTACTCGCGACAGAAGTTCAGTAAGCGTCCAGCCGCCTGGCCTGCGTCTTCGCTACCTTCCAATTCCATTTTGCCATTTTGGAAGTAGTCGTTTTGAATGTCAATGACAATGAGACCAACTGACATGGTACTCTCCTTATCTGAGATATATGGTGACTGCTTTGCAAGACGTATAACCGCCCGAACGACACGCTAACCTGCGGCGGCGCCGAACTCAATTTACTACAAACTACAATAGCTGTTTAGTTCATAGTCATGGCAAGCTAAGTAAATAGATCAGCTAATTCATTTTTCGCCGTCTGGTGCGCCGCAACGACGAAGGATGCAGCACAACGCAGTATGCGGGCTTTTTACGAAGTCGTCAGGAGTTGGTGGGTCATGCCGATGTAAAAACCACAGAGATTTACACGCATGTCATGGAAAAAGATATCTCGGCAGTTTCAAGCCCATTTGATCGCCTGTCCAAACAGCGAGATTCCAATTGCCTTGTATCGCTTCTTAGACATTCTCCTTATCAGCCGATATATTCACTGTCAAGAAGATTTCCCTGTCAAACTCAGGGGATATTTTATGCTTCCCGACAAATCAAGACGTTCTCGTAAAAAGTTGAATTTCAGATGGCATTGAATTTTTTGCAGAGCCATCAATCCGGGGGTGTTATTTCATTTGCAACTATGGTATGGATGTACCGTTTCTGACTTTTTCAACCAGCGACAGTCCGGGAAAATGGCAACATGAATCACCAATTCTTCGAAAAACCCGTTCTCAATTCCCCTTATGAATACCCGGCTCGGCACTGGGAGCTGAACGATCAGGGGCAGCCGACGCAGCACATCATCGAACACCGGCGGCTTGCCGAGTATATCACCCCGATTCCGAAGCCAAAGAAGATTAAAACATCGGATCAGCTCAATCTGGTATTTGATGAAGGCAAGGGACTTTCAACTCAGGAACAGCAGTATGATCCCGTACCGATCATCAACAAACTCCGCAATGATGTGAACCAGTGGCGCCATTTGTCCACCCCCGACAAATGGAAAGTAACACCCGAAACCGCCCGCCTGCTTCAACACTGGCGACATCACCGGTTCAACCATATCCGGCCGTTTTTCTGTCAGGTGGAAGCCATAGAAACCGCCATCTGGCTTCTGGAAGTGGCTCCGCAACTGGGAATCACCGGCAGGTACTTTCTCAAACACCTGTCCGATGCCAATGGCAACGCCAACCCGGGCCTGATGCGCATAGCCCTGAAACTGGCGACAGGCGCCGGCAAAACAACCGTCATGGCCATGCTTATCGCCTGGCAGACCATCAATGCCGTGCGCAGGCCGGCCAATAAAAAATTCAGCCGCGGATTTCTGGTCGTATCTCCCGGTCTGACCATTCGGGATCGGCTGCGGGTGCTTCAGCCCAACGATCCGGACAGTTACTATGCCAACCGTGAACTGGTTCCAAACGATATGCTGGCCGATCTGGAGCGGGCAAAAATCGTAATCACCAATTACCACGCCTTCAAACTCCGGGAGCGGATGGATATCTCCAGAGGCGGCAGATCCCTGTTGCAGGGCCGGGGCGACGCCATTGACACGCTGGAAACCGAAGGACAGATGATTCAGCGGGTGATGCCCGATCTGATGGGCATGAAACAGATCATGGTGTTCAATGACGAAGGCCATCACTGCTATCGGGAAAAACCCGGAGAAACGGACGCAGACAAACTGAAAGGAGATGACCGGAAAGAGGCGGAAAAGAATAACGAGGCTGCCCGTCTCTGGATAGCGGGGCTGGAAGCCGTTCAACGCAAGCTGGGTATTGCACGGGTGATGGATCTGTCGGCGACGCCGTTTTTTCTGCGGGGATCAGGCTACGCCGAAGGCGCGCTGTTCCCCTGGACGATGAGCGATTTCTCCCTGATGGATGCCATTGAAAGCGGAATCGTCAAGCTGCCTCGCGTGCCTGTGGCGGACAACATTCCGGGTGGGGAAATGCCGAAATTCCGCAATCTCTGGGAACACATCCGCGCCCGTATGCCCAAAAAAGGCAGAGGCAAGACCAAAACGCTCGATCCACTCAGTTTGCCCGTTGAATTGCAGACGGCACTGGAAGCTCTGTACGGCCACTATCAGAAAACATTTGCCCTGTGGCGGGAAAACGGCATTCGTATTCCGCCCTGTTTCATCATTGTCTGCCAGAACACTTCCATATCCAAGCTGATTTATGACTACATTTCCGGATTTCACCGCTTGAACGAAGACGGTTCCACCGCCTTTGAAAACGGACGATTGGCATTGTTTCAAAATTTCAGAGAGGACGGAGAACAGCTTGCGAGGCCCCGCACCCTGCTTATTGACAGTGAACAGCTTGAATCCGGTGAAGGTCTGGATGAAAATTTCCGGAAAATGGCTGCGGACGAGGTAGAACGCTTCCGCCGTGAAATTATCGAACGGACAGGTGACCGCCGTCAGGCCGCAAATATCACGGATCAGGATTTGCTGCGCGAAGTCATGAACACGGTGGGAAAAGAAGGCCGGCTGGGGGATTCAATTCGCTGCGTCGTTTCGGTTTCCATGCTGACGGAAGGCTGGGACGCCAGCACGGTCACACATGTGCTGGGCGTACGGGCATTTGGTACGCAGCTTCTCTGCGAGCAGGTCATCGGCCGGGCGCTGCGCCGTCAGTCCTACGATCTGAACGAAGAAGGGCTGTTCAATGTAGAATACGCCGATGTGCTGGGAATTCCCTTTGATTTTACAGCCAGGCCGGTGATTGCTCCACCGCAGCCGCCCCGGCAGACCATTCAGGTGAAAGCCGTCCGACCGGAGCGCGATGCGCTTGAAATCAGGTTTCCCCGCGTTCTGGGTTACCGCGTCGAACTGCCCGAAGAGCGGCTGACCGCAGTATTTACCGAAGACTCGGTTCTGAAACTGACACCGGATATTGTAGGCCCCTCGATCACTCAAAATCAGGGCATTATCGGCGAAGGGGTTGATCTCAATCTCGAACACCTGCAAGAGATACGGCGTTCCACCCTGCTCTTTCACGTTACCAAACGACTGCTTTATACCAAATGGCGCGATCCGGGGGGTGAACCCAAACTTCATCTGTTCGGCCAGCTCAAGTGCATCACCCGACAGTGGTTGGATACCTGCCTGATCTGTACGGGAGGCGCCTACCCCTCCCAATTGATGTACCAGGAGCTGGCGGATATGGCCTGCGAACGGATTACCGCGGGCATCACCCGCGCGCTGCTGGGGGAACGACCCGTAAAAGCCGTTCTCGATCCCTACAACCCGACCGGCTCCACCCTCCATGTTAATTTTACGACATCAAAAACCCTTCGCTGGGAAACAGACTCCCGGAAATGCCACATCAACTGGGTCATTCTGGACAGCGACTGGGAAGGCGAGTTCTGCCGTGTGGTCGAGTCTCATCCTCGTGTCAGAGCCTATGTGAAAAATCAGAACGTCGGTCTGGAAGCGCCTTACCGTTATGGTTCCGTAAACCGTATGTACATCCCGGATTTTATTGTGCTGGTGGATGACGGGCAAAAAGACCCCCTGCATCTGATTGTCGAGATCAAGGGATACCGCCGCGAGGATGCCAGGGAAAAGAAATCAACGATGGAGACATACTGGGTGCCGGGCGTCAATCTGTGTGGCGTCTATGGACGCTGGGCATTTGCCGAGTTTACCGAAGTTTATCAAATTCAATCCGAGTTCAATAAAATGATTGAGGGTGTGTTGCGGCATGAAGGATAATTGGAAGCAATCCGTCAAAACAATAAAATCACCATTCCCGAATTATCGGCAATCATTGGCGTCACAGAACGATCAATACAACGAAATATTCAAAAATTACAGCATAAAAAGCTCCGCCGCCGCGTTGGTCCCGACAAAGGCGGTCATTGGGAAATCATTAAAATGAGTGAAGCGTAATGGCCTCAAAAAAAGAAAAATATCTGAAAACCGTTGAAACATTGACGCATGAGGAAGCAAGCCGCGTCAACATCCCGACTGCGGAATATCAGTCGGTTATGCGCGCGAGTGAGCAGTCCCCGATACGGATTGCCTACGAACGGCGCAACCGTGACCTGGACCCTCAGCTTGTGTGGCGGGGCAAGGATGAAAAGGACTGGTCCGATCTGGTGGTGCATGCGCCGCCGCTTTACATCCAGGAAAAGGTTCACCCCAAAGCCCTGATTGATGATCTGCTGCGTCAATCCCAGGAACAGAAGCAGGCAGGCAAATATCAGCAGGTTGATATGTTTGCCGATTTCAACGGCCTTCCCA
>JAJYBO010000189.1 GCA_021778975.1 Deltaproteobacteria bacterium | reverse complement strand
TCACCAACGAACCGGTGGAAGCTGAGCGTTATTTCAGAACAGCGCTGCGGCTGGATCCCCACAATCCGGAGATGTTCTATTATTACGCCAGATGGCTGGCCGGTCAGAAAAGAGACCAGGAAGCCATCGCGCTTCTGCAACAGGCGCTCCGGATCAGCCCGGGCCACAGCACTTCAGAATCGCTGCTCAAAGATATTCTTGCCCGCCCCCCGAAATCACCGCTGAAACCGAAGGAACCAACCGAACCGTCCAGACAAATGGCGCTTGCCGAAGATTATTTAGAACAGAGTCTGGCGCTGTACAACGAGGGACGATATCAGGATTCCATCCAGGCCTGTACGCAGGCGCTGAAGGTAAAACCCGACTACGCATTGGCCTACAACAATATCTGCGCCGCCTGCAATGCGCTCGGCCAGTGGGAAAATGCCGTCGCCGCCTGTGAAAAAGGGATTCATCTCAATCCGCACATGCCAATCCTGAAAAACAATCTGGCTGCGGCAAAACGCGGGCTGATCCTGAAACGTTCCGCGTTGAAATAATCCGGGCAGGCTATGAAATTAAAAAACAGTTCGCATAGTGTCATCCGGGCTGCCCTGATTCAGGGAACATTTTTTCATCTTGACAAATAAAGCGCTTACGGAGTTATCAATGATTGATGATGATATCCCCAGAATTGGCGAATTCGTTGGATGTATCGGAACTTCGCCAAAACTCTCTTTACAATACGATTAAAAGTATTATTGTGTGGGCGCTAAAGAGTGCGAAGGAGACATGTATGCCGCTATTATCTGCAAATGATCTTAAAGTGAAAGGCGTTACCGCTATTGAGGCGATACTGGCCAATCAGCCGGAAGCGATTATATCCGTTCGTGGTAAGGAACGTTTTGTGGTGATGGACATGGAACATTACCACTATCTGCGCGAATGCGAGTTGGAAGCGGCGCTTGCCCAGTCACGCGCCGACCTGGCTAAAGGACGTTTTGTCAAAGAAAGTCCTGAAGCGCATGTCGCCCGTCTGAAAACTTCAAAATGAGCTGGTCTCTGGTCTTTACCGAAAATTATGAAAAGCGGGCGCGTCTTTTTTTAAAACGACATCCCGAAGTAGAAAAGCAGTACCTGAAATGCTTGCAATTGCTGGAAGCGAACCCGCTTCATCCCTCCCTGCGTCTGCATTCACTGTCCGGTCGCCTGGCCGGGTTGCATTCAGTTTCAATCAATCTGTCTTATCGTATTACTTTCGAGTTTCTGATTCAGGATCAGGACATCATCCTGATAAATGTGGGAGATCACGATACGGTGTACTGAGTCGGCCCTTTTTCATAGCTATTTTCCGCGTGAGGAGCCAATCCCCTCAAATCCATTGATTGAATGTTTTTGCTGACAGGATGATGCTGCCCCAAAATTCATGGAACGCGCTTGGCCAGCGGGAAGCAGCTATCGCCGCCTGTGAAAAAGGGCTTCATATCGCCCCGGACATGCCAATCCTGAAAAACAATCTGGCTGCGGCAAAACGCGGGCTGATCCTGAAACAGTCTGCGTTGAAATAACCTGGGGGCAGGCTATGAAGTTACAAAACAGTTCGCATAGTGTCATCCGAGCTGCCCTGATTCAGGGAACATTTTTTCATCTTGACCAATCACGCGCCGACCTGGCTGAAGGGCATTTTGTCAAAGAAAGTCCTGAAGCACATGTCGCCCGCCTGAAAGCTTCAAAGGGAATATTTCATTCATTTTGACAAATCAAGAGGCTGGGGCATTGTCAATGGTTGTCAATGATTTAGAATGATGTTTCCGGAATTCCCCGCCGCCACCAATATTTCTTGACAGAAGTGCTGTTTTTCCATATGCCTGTTCCAGGCAGCAGGCAGGAAACGCGCGGAAATCATATCCAATGCGCTGAATGTAGCGGATTACAGGTTTTTTTGTGAAGAGGTGACACTATGAGTCTATACGAACAGGATTTCTACCGGTGGACACAAGAACAGGCGGCGCTCTTAAAAGCCGGCGCTCTGTCGCAACTGGATATTGAAAATCTGATAGAGGAAGTGGAATCAATGAGCAGGTCAGAGAAAAGGGAAATGGTCAGTCGCTTGGCTGTTTTGATAATGCACTTACTGAAATGGGATTTTCAACCAGAATTAAGAGGCCGAAGCTGGGAGCTTACGATTGAAGAGCAACGGGGTGAATTATTCGATGTTTTGGAAGATTCACCAAGCCTTAGGCCACAACTCATCGAAACCATTGAAAAAGCGTATCGGAAAGCAGTATTACAAGCTGTTAGGGAAACGGGATTATCAAAATCCACTTTCCCCGAAACCTGTCCATACAGCATCGAGCAAATCATGGGGAATCTGTAAGTATCAACTGTGCGGGGCTGACACCCAATGCGCAAGCGATTTTCGTTTTTACGGAATGAATCTCCGGATCGGCAGTGTCCACCGCTATTTTTATCTTTTACCCATCCGGCTCCTGTGATATTTCCGGGCTCATTCCTGTCTTTCTCAACATGCCGGAAAACCAGAGCGATTTTTAGACATATCCTGTCCGTAAAAGAGGCCGCCAATGAAAAAAAACATTATGTACGGCTCCGCCAATTATTTGGAATTTTTTACCGAAAACGGTTATTTCGTAGATAAAACTCATTATATCCCTCTGCTCGAAACCGTTAAGAACCCGGTATTCCTGCGCCCCCGGCGCTTTGGCAAGTCTTTGTGGTGCCGGATACTGGAATGCTACTACAGCGTTCACATGAAAGACCGGTTCGACGAACTTTTCGGACACACCTGGATCGGCAACAACCCCACACCGCTGAAAAATTCTTTTCTGGTGTTACATCTGGATTTTTCCATAGTAGAGCCTGGCAGGGATATTTCAGTCATCCAGAAAAGTTTTGACCAGACATGTAATGGGAAAATGGCAAGCCTGCTTAGATATTGTTCCGGCTGGTTCAACGAACCCGTGATGATTGATTTTGAAAAAAGCGCGGTATCCAATCTCGAAAGTATATTGCGACGACTTGATCAAACCGGCCTGCCGCCGCTCTATGTCATCATTGACGAGTACGATAATTTCGCGAATCAGCTCATCACATCCCGTAAGGATCATCTGTATCGCCAACTGACCGCGGATGACGGTTTTCTGAAGACCTTTTTCAAAACCCTGAAAGAAGGCCGCAAGACCGGTACCATCGCCAACATTTTCATTACCGGCGTGCTGCCCATCACGATGGATGAGCTGGCGTCGGGGTTCAATATCGCCCGGTTCATCACGCTTGTGGATCGCTTCGAGGCCATGCTGGGGTTCACTCAGAGCGAGGTGGATCATTTATTGGACGATATTTATGCGGATTATGAGCTCGATCTTTCGACACGATCTGAAATCAGCGAAATTCTGAGGATTCACTACAACGGGTATCATTTTATCAATCCTCAAGGAGACGCGATTTATAATCCGACACTGGTCATGTATTTTCTGGTGGCGTTTTGCGAAAGCGGGGGGCGAATTCCAGAATTTTTGACCGATTTGAATTTACGGACGGATTTGTCATGGGTACGTCGTCTTACATCCGCCTGCCCGGGCAGTACTGAAGAATTTGTGGATAACTTAGTTACAACGAATACAACATTCTACGATCGAAACTTTCTTCTCACCAAATTCGATATGCAACAGTTTTTCGATAAGGTTTTTTTCCCCATATCATTTTATTATCTGGGAATGTTTACCCTTCAGGACAGGTTTACGATGAAACTCCCCAACCTGAACATGCGCCAGATATTCGTGGAGTATTTCAACGAACTGCATCATATCGACGTATCCACCCGCTACACAGAGATTATGCAGGCGTTTGTGATGCAGCCGGATATCGAAAGCCTGTTTGCCGGCTACTGGCGCGAATACGTGTCCCAGTTG
The DNA here is from genome assembly GCA_021778975.1 of Deltaproteobacteria bacterium. GTDB lineage: Bacteria > Desulfobacterota > Desulfobacteria > Desulfobacterales > Desulfatirhabdiaceae > RAAP-1. The sequence continues at coordinate 2,112 of JAJYBO010000189.1, read as the reverse complement.
CCCGAAGCCATTTTTCAGCAGATGAACGAGAATTTTTACCGCACCACGTTTTACGAGCTGTGCAGCCGGTATCTGTCATCCTGGCTGGCCTTTACGGTGGAAAACTCTTACCCGCAGGGCAAAAGTGATCTGGAATTTATCGGCAAGTTTCACGAGAAATTCGCTGGGATGCGCTGGGTGATGGAGTTCAAGTACTTTTCCAACGCCAGGCTTTCCGAGATGAAAACCACCATCGAGGCGTTTACGCTGCAAGAAGAAGACACCCTTCAGATACGGGGATATGCCGAAGGCATTCGCCAGCAGTATCCGGAATGCCGGACTCTTCTGCATGTCATCTACTGCTTCGGCAATCAGGGGTTTCGGGTGTTTGAGGTGGCGGAGCCACCATCCGGCATTTCCGGTTGATATCAAATGGGATATGCTGGAAAATCAGAACAATTTTTAGACATATCCTGTCCGTAAAAGAGGCCGCCAATGAAAAAACGCATTCTGTACGGTTCCGCCGATTATGAAGAAGTCATCGCTAAAAATGGCTACTTTGTGGATAAAACCCGCTACATTGAAAAGCTGGAAGAGATTGAGAACCCGGTATTCCTGCGTCCGCGTCGTTTCGGCAAGTCTTTGTGGTGCCGGATACTGGAATGCTACTACAGCGTTCACATGAAAGACCGGTTCGACGAACTTTTCGGACACACCTGGATCGGTCGGCACCCGACGCCGCTGAAAAACGCACATATCGTGCTGCATCTGGATTTTTCGGTGGTAGGTATTGGACAGGATTTGGATTCTGTTCGGCGCAGTTTCAATAATACCTGCGGTATCCGGATAAAGAGACTGTTTCTGCGATATCCGCAATATCTTAAAGATTCCAGCAGGATCAGCGAAAAGAATGACGCATTTGACAATATGGAAATTCTTTTGGATGCGCTTCGAGATGATTGTCCGTCGCTTTATGTCATCATTGACGAGTATGACAGCTTCGCCAATCAGCTTATCACATCACGAAAAGATCATCTTTACCGTCAATTGACCGCAGATGACGGTTTTCTGAAGACTTTTTTTAAAACCCTGAAAGAAGGGCGAAAAACCGGCGCCATTGGCAATATCTTTATCACCGGCGTGCTGCCCATCACGATGGATGAACTGGCGTCGGGCTTCAACATCGCCCGCTTCATCACGCTTGTGGATCGCTTCGAGGCCATGCTGGGGTTCACTCAGAGCGAGGTGGATCATTTACTGGACGATATTTATGCCGATTATGAACTGGATCCGTCAACGCGGCCCGAAATCAGCGAAATACTGAAAGTTCACTACAACGGATATCATTTTATCTCGCCTCAGGGAGAAGCGATTTATAACCCAACGCTGATCATGTATTTTCTGGTGGAATTTTGCGAAAGCGGGGGGCGGATTCCCAAATTCCTCACAGATTTGAATCTGCGAACCGATTTGTCGTGGGTGCAGCGTATCACCTCATCGTATCCAGGCAGCACCGAAGCATTTGTGGACAATCTGGTCACCCATAATATCATCCGGTACGACAGCAATTATCTGTCTTCGAAATTCGATATGCGGCAGTTCTTCGATGAGGGGTTTTTCCCCATCTCCTTTTATTATCTGGGAATGCTCACCCTTCAGGACGAGTTTTACCTGAAGCTCCCCAATTTGAATATGCGCCAGATCTTCGTGGAATATTTCAACGAACTGCATCACATCGACGTATCCACCCGCTACACAGAGATTATGCAGGCGTTTGTCGCCGAGCCCAATATCGAAAACCTGTTTGCCGGATACTGGCGGGAATATGTGTCGCAGTTGCCCGAAGCCATTTTTCAGCAGATGAACGAGAATTTCTATCGCACCACGTTTTACGAGCTGTGCAGCCGGTATCTGTCTTCCTGGCTGGCCTTTACGGTGGAAAACTCCTACCCGCAGGGCAAAAGCGATCTGGAATTTATCGGCAAGTTTCACGAGAAATTCGCCGAGATGCGCTGGGTGATAGAGTTCAAGTACTTCTCCAACGCCGAGCTTTCCCGAATGAAAACCACCATCGAGGCGTTTACACTGCGGGAAGAAGACACCGGGCAGATACGGGGATATGCCGAAGACGTC
>JAJYBO010000188.1 GCA_021778975.1 Deltaproteobacteria bacterium | reverse complement strand
ATGCCGCTACCGCCGAAGAGTCCGCATCCGCATCCGAAGAGCTGAACGCACAGTCCGAAGAGATGAAGGGATTCGTCAATCAACTGGCATCCATTGTCGGTGGATACACGGCGGCCGCACCGTCCGGTAAGGTTCACACCGTCCGAAGGCCATCGGCAGGACATCCGTTGCAGCGTCCCCGAACCACCACCCGGGCGCTGACGACTGTCAAACCCAAAATCTCCAGATCGAAAGCCCTGCCCGCCCATGCGTCCAGGGAGGTGAACCCCAACGACATCATCCCGATGGATGAAAGTGATTTCAAGGACTTTTAATGATCTCGATGCACGCATCATTTTTAACGATTTTGTAAATGGGCATGACAGCTCCAGTCGCCTCCGACCGTGAAAACAGAGAGCAGGAGACAGTGGTCGAGAGGCAGGAGCTGGCAGCAAAGGAGTATCGTTCACCATGAAAATTCACTTCAATCTGGAGATACCACAGATACCGATATCCATATCCGCCATTAAAAACCGGCTGCGTCAGCCGCGCATAGCCGCGGATACATGGCGACAAAAGCTGAATACGGCATGTGGCGTCCTGCATGAACTGGCCGGCGGAACCGAAGGCGAATTCATCCGCCTCGGCGAGAAACTTCAGGATTTTTATTTTCGCGCCAAAGCGCTGTCAGATTTATCGTCGCAGGTGGCCGGATGTCTGTCCGGAGACGCGTTGCAGCAAGGGATGGACGGATTGCAGACCATATTCGCCCAGGTGCAGCAACAGGACGCGCTTTCCGGCAGGGGCATATCCGCTCTTTCATCGCTTCTGGAACGGTTCGACAATATTGTCGCCCGCATGGAGCGCTTCGATCAGACCATCCGCAATCTGGACGTATTGTGCAATTTCATCAAGATTGAAAGCGCCAGGCTCGGCAGCAAGGATACGGGGTTCAATGCGCTGGGAGAAGAGGTTCGAAAGCTGGCGGTCAATGTGGCCTCAAAATCCGCCGAGCTGACAGGACATTCCGAAAAACTGGCTGAAAATATCCGTCAGGGTCTGCGACGGATGAAAGATTTTGAAAAACGGCAACAGGGAAGCGCCCGCGCCATTCTGGACCAGACGGTGCAGAGTCTTTCCGCGATGAATCTGCGCCGGCAGTCTTCATCCGAAACGCTGTCGGAAATCGCGGTTCGCTGGAAACGCATGTCGCAGAGCATTGGCGAAGTGGTGGCCTCCATGCAGTTTCACGATATCACCCGGCAGCGCATCGAACATGTCCGGGATGCGCTTCAAGACGTTGTGGCGAAGCTCAAACCGGCTGTGGATCCGGTATCCCGCACCGGTGGATGGGATATTGTCAATCGGTGGCGTCATATTCTGCACCCTCAGGCGAAGGAAAATTTGACGGCGCTGACATCTGCGATCATCCCCTGTGAAGTTCAAAACATTCAGTTGAAAGACTCCGAAGCGGACATGACGGCGGCGGTGGAGCGAATTATCCAAAATCTGGGTCAAATCGGCAATGACCTCGTGGTCATGACCGGAGACTTGCAAACATTGATCACTGCCTCCGGAAGCGAGGGCGAGGCATCGTTTCTGTCCGAGCTTGAAAAACAGTTGGCGTCTCTGGGAAACGCTATCGCCGCTTACCGGGCTATCAATCGGGAATGGGCGGCTTCTGTGGCGACCATTACCGCAAGTGTCGGCGATATGTCCATTTTCATCCATGACATCGAGAAGATCGGTATTCAGATGCGAATGATCGCGTTGAACGCCTGCATTCATGCCGCGCACATCGGGCAGGAAGGGGCGGCGTTGGGGACGCTGGCGGAATCCATCCGGCAGTTGTCGGATGAAACATCCCGCAAAATTGAAGAAATTTCCGAAAGTTTGAAGGCTATAGTCACCGAAGCCGGGACATTTTCCGCGGATGCCGACATCGAGGATGCCCTGACGCCTCCCCCGCCCGCCACCCGAACCAGCCTCACTGTTCAGACCGAGATGTCCATACAGACGACGGGGCGGACGAATGTCCAGATCGAAGCCCTGATCGCGCCGCTGCATCAAATGGATCAGGAAGTGTCGGGGCTGTTGACCCGCATTGGCCAGGATGGCGGATCGCTGACGCAGGACATCGAAGTTACGGTGCAACATATTGACATTCATCATAAGATTAGCGCAAAGATACACGAAGTCACAACAGCGCTCGAAGGGATAGTCACCGACGTCAAACAACGTTGCCCCGTCGCCGCTCCGGAAAGCGCCTCTGGCGTGACAACGGAAATGGCCGGGCGCTATACGATGGAAAGAGAGCGTGAAATCCATCAGAGCATTGCGGGCGCGGCCGCGGCGGCCGCAGCCGCTTCTGCAACCGCGGGCGGAGTGGATACCACCACTGAACGGACACCGGCGGAAAATGCTACTGAACCGGAAATATTTTCCGACATCCTTTTCGATGATGCTATAGAAGCCCCCAAGATACCGCTGAATGACGAAAAATCGGTTGAATCCATAGACGATATGCTGTTTGATACCGCTGTAACGGCAGTGTCGCTGGATGCTGCACCTGTTGCAGAAACGTCGGCGTCCCCAACGGTGGAGGAGACATCCCCTGATACACCGGCTTCGGAGGATGATTTGGGAGATAATGTCGAACTGTTTTAGATAACCGCCGATTCTTTCCGAGGAAAATATTTTATGCGAACGTTCTGCACAGAAGGGCCTGTTGATCCCCGATACAATTACGCCGTCCCCCGCACCGGGCTGCTGGAAGTCGGGCTTCGGAAGGTGGATGAATGGCGCTATTTCACGCTCTTTGCCCCGCGGCAAAGCGGTAAAACCACGTATTTTCAGATGCTGATACATCAGATACAGGCGAAACGCGCCAATATCTGCCCCATCTGGATCACGTTTGAACACTATGCAGCACCGCCATTGGATGCGTTTTTGCGATATTTTCAGTCCGAATTGGTGCAGGAAACCGGGGTTCAGGCGCCGACAGTTCCAGATTTTCTGGAACTGCCCACTTTTTTTCAGAATCTGGCGCAAGCGCTTCAAAAAGATATAGTGCTGATCATTGACGAAGTTGAAGGGTTGAAACAGCTCGAAATCCTGAACGGATTTTTACATGCCATTCGTTCCATGTATCACAAACGAGAGCGTCATCACCTCCGCAGCGTTATTTTGGTGGGCGTATCGAACATCACCGGCATCTTGCAGGACAGCGCCAGCCCGTTCAACATTGCGGATCAGATCAACATTCCGTATTTCACTTTCGAGGAAACCCGCGGCCTGCTGCTTCAGCACACGCATGAAACCGGGCAGGTGTTCGAGGATGATGTCATTGCAGCAATTCACGACAATGCCGCGGGACAGCCGGGCCTTATCAACGCAATGGCCCGCGATCTGGTCGAAAATCGCTGTGTCGGCGCGGCCGCCATCACGCTCGAAAAGTTTTACCAGACCCTGGATGCCTTCCTGCGGGTGTATGTAAACAAGAATATCGCCAATGTCGTCAACAAAGCCAAGCAGTATCCGGACATCATGAAGGAAATTCTTTTTAACGGGCCTGTCAGCTTCTCGACATATGATGACCGCATTTCATTTCTCAGCACCAACGGCGTCATTACCGATGAAGACGGGCGGTGCGCCATCCCGGTGCCGGTTTACAAAAAATGCCTTTATCAGACCTTCAAACCCCGCTTCATCAACGATGACGAGGTCAGGTATTACAAGGATCCGTTTGTGGACGAAGCCGTATTTTTAGATCAGGACGGATTCCTTGACATGGAACGCCTCATAGACAAATACGCCGCCTATGTGCGGCAGCGGGGCAACATCATATTTTCGGAAGACAAAGCCAAAGAAGGCGTCTATCACTACAACCTGGATGCGTTTTTGGCCTCTTATGCCGGGGTGTTCGGCGGATGGGTGTTTCCGGAAGTTCCTGAAGGCGGCGGACGCGTAGATTTACTGGTGCTTCAGGGAAAAAAACGCTGGATCATCGAGGTCAAACGGTTCCTGAACCTCAGAGGTTTTGAATCCGGCAAACACCAACTGGCCGCCTATCTCCGGCGCTCCGGCCTGAACACCGGCTATTATGTGGTATTTTCGGATGTCCACCCGGAGCCATCCAAAACCCGTGAAACCGTTGACGGCTCCGAAATTCTGTGCTGGATACTGCCGGTCAAAACGCCGACGCCCGCGTGTCTGTAATCAGCATCCGGACTTTTTACGAAGCTGTCAAAACTTGTGACATTATAACAGGAGATTATTGAAAGATGAACCCGTTTGAAATCACCGAAATGCCGGACCACACCCTGCTGATGGTTCGGGGGGAGGTCTCGCTCCAAAATGCCGGAGAGGCGCTGGAGGTACTGAAAGACTTCCGTAGCCGAAGCGATCATCTGCGTCTGGATTTGGAAAACGTTGAAACCGCGGATGTATCCTTTCTGCAATTGATCTGTTCGCTTCACCGCACCTGTCTGAGATCGGGGCAGCACCTGACGCTTTCGGAAAAATCACCGGAACATTTCAAGACAATTCTGGAAACATCCGGCTACCGAAGACCCAGAGCCTGCACACTTGGTGGTGACAATCCCTGCCTGTGGACATGGAGGAGTGACGCATGACAACCAAAACGATCATGACAGTGGATGATTCCGCCAGTGTGCGACAAATGGTCACCTTCACCCTCCGGGATGCGGGCTATACCGTCGTCGAGGCATGCGACGGCAAAGACGCCCTGGGCAAAGTCGAAGGCCAGCCGCTCAATATGGTGATTACAGATCTGAACATGCCGAACCTGGACGGCATCGGCTTGATCCGCGCCCTGCGCGCCCATCCGGCCTGCAAGTTCATCCCCATCATCATGCTGACCACCGAATCGCAGGCCGAACGAAAACAGGAAGGCAAGGCCGCCGGGGCCACCGGCTGGATCGTCAAACCCTTCAAGCCGGAACAACTCATTGCTGTTGTCAAAAAGGTGCTGGGATGATGGACAATCACAGACAAGCATTCAAGGAAGAAGCGTACGAGCTGCTCGGAGAGCTGGAAACCGCTCTTTTAGAGCTGGAAAGAAGTCCGGATGACGCCGATCTTATCGGACGGGTGTTCCGCGCCATGCACACCATCAAAGGTTCCGGCGCGATGTTCGGTTTTGACCGGATTTCGATGTTTACCCACAACGTGGAAAACGTCTATGACCGGATCCGCAACGGAAAGATGTCTGTCACCAAACATCTGATTGACCTGACACTGTCCGCATGCGATGAAATCCGGAAAATGCTCGATGAAACAGGCGCCGGTGCTTCCGAGGACAATGTGGTCACAGACGCGCTGAGCAGATCGTTCAAAGAAATACTTCAGATAGCGGACTCTGGCGCTGCATCGAACGACATTCCGTCACCCGATGCAACGTTCACTCGCGGGGGCGGCGCTCCGGATACCGGAGAACCCGCCGACCACGAAGCCACCTGGCGGATCCGGTTTCGTCCGAAACCCGGCATTTTCATTACAGGCAGTAATCCCGTCCTGCTGCTGAACGAATTGCGGGACCTCGGCATTTGCAATGTTCTTGCCAATACAGACGCCATCCCCTTCCTGGACGATGTGGATCCAGAAGCCTGCTACACGTCGTGGGATATCATTTTGACCACGACGCGGGATATCAACGCCATCCGCGATGTGTTCATCTTTGTGGAGGACGATTGTGACTTGACCATCGAAAAAATTGATGACGGTATGCAGAGCGACGCCGAAGTTGATTATAAGAAACTCGGAGAAATTCTGGTGGAACGCGGCGATCTGAGCGCCGAAAAGCTGAAAGAGGTACTGAGCGCCCAGAAAAAAATCGGCTCTGTGCTGGTGGATTCCGGCGCGGTCAGTCCGGATCAGGTGCAGGCCGCACTCGTAGAGCAGCAGCATATCCGAACTGTCCGCCACAAACGCCAAACCGTCGAGGCCACAGCCAGCATCCGGGTGCCCGCCGAAAAACTCGACAGCATGGTCAATATGGTTGGGGAACTGGTGACCGTTCAGTCGC
>JAJYBO010000187.1 GCA_021778975.1 Deltaproteobacteria bacterium | reverse complement strand
CGGTTCAAGCATTGATGGATTCTTATGGAAAATAGCTCAGTTGCGAGGAACGAAAATATGGAAGAAAAAATACTGGTTGCACTCGATGACTCTCCCAGCGCCAGACGCACGGTGGAATTCATGACCCGGATATTGACGCCGGATCAAAAAAACATCGTTCTGTTCAGTGTGGTGCCGGATATGGCGGCGCTTTGCGATATGAACAGCCCGGAGTTGACACCTTATTTTCTTTCTCAAAATTACAATCTTATGGAAATCAAAGAACAAAAGCGCAGGGCGCTTTTGTCTGTATTGGAAACCGCAAAAAACGTTCTGACAGAGTCCGGATTTGAAGAAGGTCAACTTCAGATCAAAATACAGGACAAAAAAAGAGGCATTGCCAGAGATATCATTGATGAAGCCTGTTCGGGATACACGCTTGTCGTCATGGGCAGAAGAGGGCTTTCCGGCGTCGAGGAATTCCTGCTCGGAAGTGTTTCCCAAAAAGTGCTTCACACCGTCAAGGATATTTCCGTACTCATTGTCAATTGACATGGCGGATGGCATAGCGACATGAACAGTTCTCGAACGGTGGCTTTTTCAAAGAACGCCGCCAATGTCTTCTTTCACATTCTGACAGCCTGTAACCTGCGGTGTCGTCATTGTTACATCAATCCGGCGCAGCACGGAACGCAGACGCTGGATATCGAGACGATATCGTCATGGTTGCAGGTGTTCGCCGCCCAGGAGCGTGCGGCGAACGTCATCTTCCTGGGCGGAGAGCCTACGCTGCATCCCGATCTTTCCGCCGCCGTGAAAACCGCCAGGAATCTGGGATTTCAGTCCGTCACCATTGACACCAACGGGTATTTGTTTAACAATATCCTTCAGAAAATCACACCGGATGATGTGGATGTCATCAGCTTCAGTCTGGATGGCGCTACTGCACCCGTCAATGACAGCCTCCGCGGAAAAGGATCCTATGAAACCTGTCTGAACGGCATTCGGCAGGCGGTTTCGGGAGGATTTCACACCAGCCTGATCTATACGGTCAGCAGCGCCAATCTTCATGAGCTTGAAAAAATGCCGGATGTTCTGGTGGGGCTGGGTATTGAGCGGTTTTTTATTCAGGTGATCGGAATCCGGGGAGAATCCGCCCACAACGCTGGCGCCGCTTTGAATCAGGTGTCTCCCGAAGCGTGGCTGAAGACCGTGCCGGCGGTTGCCGAAGCGGTGACGGCGCGGGGCATATCCGTCATCTATCCCAGGGTATTTCTGAAGCCGGATGAACCGTTTGAATGCGCCGGAAAAGTCGCCCGCAATTTTTTCATTTTTCCGAACGGCCGCGTGTACCGGTGCCCCCTCTGCGAAGACTATCCCCTGCATGGCGGTGTGATGACATCGGGCGTATTGACGCCGACGCCGCCGATTAACGAAGCGGATCTGTTTAATCTGGACATCCTTGAAGGGTGCGTCATGAACCGGCTGATTCAGCCGGATAACATTCGTTACGCATCCGATGGCGCGCCGGCATATCGCATCGCCTGCTGTCTGCTGAAGGAAGAAGCGCCGGCGCGCCGGCCACGCCGAATTTCAGACGGAAGCATCGGCGCCCCATAAACCGCAAGAAAAAAATATGATAACCAAGAGGGTAATGATTTGAATTCACATCTGATATGGGCGGAAGTCGATAGAGGGGCTTTCGCTCACAATCTGCGGGAGCTTCACCGGATCACCAGCCCTTCCGCGCGCTTCATGGCGGTTGTCAAAGCCAACGGTTACGGACACGGCGCCGTTGAAGTCGCCGAAACGGCGCTTGAAAACGGGGCGGACATGCTGGGCGTCGCCCGGATGGCGGAGGGCGTCCAACTCCGGAACGCCGGTATTTCCGCTCCCATACTGATTCTGGGATATACACCGCTGGAACACAGTACCGATCTGGTTTCTCATGATCTGACCCAGACGGTGTATGCGTTCGAGGCGGCGGAAGCGCTTTCCGAAGCGGCTTCGGCGCTTCACAAGACAGCCCAAATTCATATCAAGGTTGATACCGGTATGGGCCGGCTGGGTCTGATGCCGGATATGCCGCGAATTTCCTTGATGGGCAAGCATCTGCCCGGCAACGCGCCGCGTGTCATCGAATCCATCGCGCGGCTTCCCCACATTGCGATCGAAGGCATTTTTACGCATTTCTCCGTCGCCGACAGCCCGGATGACGTCATAACGCTTCAGCAGCTCGGACGGTTTCTGGCTTTCATAGACAAAGTCAAAGAACACGGGATCGAATTTCCGCTGCGTCACGCCGCCAACAGCGCAGCGCTCATCAACATCCCGGAAACGCATCTGGACATGGTGCGTCCGGGCATTTCGCTGTACGGGTTCTATCCGTCTTCACCCGCCTCCAGAAGCCGGGTTTCCCTCATGCCCGCCATGACGCTCAAAGCCCGGATCATTCAGGTCAAAAGGGTGCCGTCCGGATTTTATGTCAGCTACGGAATGACCCATTGCACCGAATCACCCACGACCATCGCCACTGTGGCCGCCGGATACGCGGACGGCCTCAACCGCCTTCTCTCATCGAGGGGGCAAATGACGGTGCGGGGAAAACGCGCCGGTATCATCGGGCGCATCTGCATGGATCTGTCCATGCTGGACGTCGGCCATATTCCGGATGTTCAGGTCGGCGATGAGGCTGTCATTTTCGGAGGGCGGGGGCCGGAGTGCATATCCGCGGACGAAGTCGCGGAATCCCTGAACACCATCCATTATGAAATTGTGACTTCGGTCGCATCCCGGGTGCCGAGGGTGTATTTCTGAAAAAATGCCGAATCCGCTCCCGAACCGTTTCTGCTGAAAGAGGAAAAAATGACTGATGATATACTGACGATGGTTATCGCCACACGGAACAGCGGCAAGCTTTCTGAGATCAGGGAGCTTCTGAAAGCGTATCCGGTGAATCTCAAATGTCTTTCGGATTTCGGTCCCATACCGCCGGTCGAAGAAGACGGCGCTGCGTTTGATGACAACGCTTACAAGAAGGCTGCGTTTACCGCAAGGGTGCTGGGCCTGCCCGCTCTGGCGGATGACTCCGGGCTGGTTGTTGAAGCCCTGGAAGGCGCTCCGGGCGTTCATTCCGCCCGGTACGGCGGCGGACTGACTGACGCCGAACGCTGCGAACTGCTGCTGCGCAACCTGAAAGGCCAGAAAAACCGGAAGGCCGCCTTCTGCTGCGTGATCTCCATTGCCGTACCCTCAGGCCCCGCGCTGACGTATGAAGCCCGCTGTGAAGGTCTTATCGCCGAGTCGGCTTCCGGAAGCAACGGGTTCGGATATGACCCGGTCTTTTTTTATCCGCCGGAACGGCGCACTTTTGCGGAAATGAGCGCAGCGGAAAAAAGCCTTGTCAGTCACCGCGGCAAGGCGCTGCGGGAGGTTCAGAAAGAATTTGACAATGTGATCCGCTGGATACGCCAGCAAATGCCGGTTCAGGAAAGATTCAAATGTCAGGAGGCCATATCGTGTTAGAAGAACTGATCCGTAAAAACAGAACATGTCGCCGGTTCATCCAGAGCCATGCGATAGACCTGAACACCCTGAACGAACTGGTGAATATGGCCAGATTGTCGGCGTCGGCGGCCAACTTGCAGCCGCTGAAATATGTCGTTTCCTGCGCGCCTGAAAAGAACGCCGGAATTTTTGGCTGCCTGACATGGGCGGCGTATCTGAAAGACTGGCCCGGCCCTAAGGAGGGCGAACGGCCCGCCGGTTATATCGTCGTTCTGGGGGATACAACGATCGCTCAGGATTTTGGGTGCGATCACGGCATCGCCAGCCAGAGCATCCTGCTGAGGGCGCGGGAAAAAGGCATTGCCGGGTGTATGCTGGGCGCCGTCAACCGGGACGCGCTGCGCAAGGTTCTCGATATTGATTCGCGGTACCGGATTCTTCTGGTGCTGGCGTTGGGCTACCCCCGCGAAGAAGTCGTCATCGAGGCTGTCGGCGCGGACGGCAACATCCGTTACTGGAGAGATGACCACGGCGTTCATCATGTTCCCAAAAGGAGTCTCTCGGATATCGTCATCGGCTCGTACCACTGATTTTTGTTTGACAAGAGGGCTGCCCACAGGGGGTTTGCCCGGATATTTTGGGGAAAATTATCATAGCTGATAGCTACGAGCTAACTATTCCGTGGAGACCAACATGGTTCTGCAACACCAGGGAGTTGATATCGTCCTGGAACTCGGCGGCATTACAACCATTAACGCCGCATGGCAACTTTTTGAAACTAAAATGGATGCTGTCAGTCTTGCCAGAATCCGGACGATTCAGAATCCCGCCGCTCTTTTGAAAATCGCCAACGCCATCGCTATGTGCCGCCCGAATTCCGTCTTCGTTCATACGGGATCCGATTCAGACAGGCGCTATATTCGAGGACTGGCGATTCAAAAAGGCGAGGAAACTCAGTTGGCGACGCCAAATCACACCATCCATTTCGACCTCAAGGAAGAGCAGGGCCGGATTCTGGACAGGACATTTTATATCGCCGATGAAGCGGATATCGTCAATTCGCTGGCCAACAAAAAACTGCGCCGGGATGCGCTGCGGGAAATTCAGGAGAGAATGACCGGCATCATGCGGGGGAAGATCATGCTGGCGGGGTTTTACAGCCGGGGCCCTGTGGGCGCTCCGGTGTCCAGCCCGGCGATCGAGATAACGAGCTCCGCCTATGTCACCCACAGCGCGGAACTGCTGTACCGCAACGCCTTTGCCGCCTTCGATGCGGAAGTCCGCCGCGCCGGATATTTTTACACGAATATTCACAGCGAGGGGCGAAACCTTCCGGAAGACCTTCCTGACGCGCGGGTTTTCATGGACAGGGCGTATCAGACCACTTACAGCTTCAACTGCACCTATGCGGGCAATACGCTGCTGCTCAAAAAAGGCAATCACCGCTTTTCGGTGGATAGAGCCGTCTATGAAAACCGCGGCCATGAGCTTTCCGAGCACATGTTCATTACCGGCATCGAAGGGACGGAAGGTCGGGTGACCTGGTGCGCGGGCGCTGCGCCCAGCGGATGCGGTAAAACCACGACGGCCATGGCGGGGTCCCGGTTTGTCGGAGACGATCTGGCGCAGATATGGATTGATGCCGGAGGCGCCGTCCGCGCCGTCAGTCCGGAATGTGGTATTTTCGGCATTCTCGAAGATGTGAACCGGGAAGGCGATCCTCACCTGATGGATATCCTGAGAAATCCCGGCGCCGAGGTCATCTGGTCCAACGTTCTGGTGGATCCGCAAGGGGTTCCGCACTGGGCCGGAAACGGCGAGGCGCCGCCGCTTGGGGGCAGAAATTTTCAGGGTGACTGGGCGCCCGGAAAAATCGGCGCCAATGGCAAGCCGATTCCGATATCGCATTCCAATTCACGCTGTACGCTGCCCTCAAAAGCCCTGGCCAATTATTCGGATGAAACGGAAAACCCTCAGGGCGTCGAGATCCGGATCATTACCTACAGCGGCAGAGACAGCGATACCATGCCGCCGGTATGGGAAGCCCGGAGCGCCGACGAGGGGGTTGCGATCGGCGCCTGCATCGTGTCGAAGGCCACCGCCACCGAAATCGGCGCCAGCGGCGTCAAACGGGCGCCCTGGGCCAACGCGCCGTTTATTCCCGGCGCTATCGGCGATTACATGGATGCGCAGTTCCGGTTTTTCACAAACCCCCGTATAGCGGACGACAAAAGGCCTGTCATCGCCGGACTCAATTATTTTCTGACTCATGAAGCCCGGGGCGGTTCCGCCAAGGGGCTTCTGGGCGAAAAACGTGATGTCGGCGTCTGGCTGGCGTGGCTGGAGCGGCGCGTCCACCGGGAAGTCGCGGCGATCGAAACGCCGATAGGCTTTATTCCCCGGTATCCGGATCTGAAGCGATTGTTCCAGGATATTATTGGAAAAGACTATTCGGAAGATCTGTATGTCCGGCAGTTTTCCCTGTATATTACGAACATTGTCGCCAGAATAGACATGCAACTGGACGCCTATGCCGGAGAAATGAACGTTCCTTCCAGATTTTTCGATATATTGCGGCGACAGCGT
>JAJYBO010000186.1 GCA_021778975.1 Deltaproteobacteria bacterium | reverse complement strand
CCGATCTGCGCCAACGCTGCATCCTTCGTCGTTGCGGCGTACCATAGTACGCCTCACTCCTTGCGGATTTGCGCGCCTTGCCTGCGGCCTTTTTACAAAGCCGTCTGAAATTCGACTTTTTACGAGAGCATCAATATTGACGTTCTCATAAAATCGGGAGGCTCACGCCTGAAACAGCGAGTGAGGATCCGCCGGAATCACGCCGCTGGCTTCCGCCATGGAAAACAGCGTTTCGATGGCCGTGACGCCTTCATCCCCCAGATCCAGCGAAAATGCGTTGACGTATAATCCGATGTGCTGCTGAACGACCGAGTCCGCCATTTCCTGGGCGTATTCCCGCACATAGGCGGCCGTTTCTTCCGGATGGCCGAAAGCGTATGCCACGCTGTCCCGAACAGCGGATTCAACTCTGCGTATTACATCGGCGGGCAGATCTCTGGCCGCGGCGATACAGCCCAGTGGCACCGGAAGCCCTGTCCGTCCTTCCCACCAGGCGCCCAGATCCAGCACCTCAATCAATCCGTAATCCGGATAGGTAAACCTGCCCTCGTGGATAATGACGCCGAAATCAAAACGACCTTCCGCCACTTCCGGCATGATACGGTCAAAGGTCATGGGCGCTACACGCGGCGGCTTTCCGAGATACAGGCCGGTCAGCATCAATGCCGTGGTGTCCATGCCCGGAACCGCAATCATGCCGGCGGACAGCTTCGCGATATCCGCGCCGGGTCTGGCCACGATCAGCGGCCCGCATCCCCTTCCCAGCGCCGCCCCGCTTTTCAGCAATTGGTAGGATGACCGAAGCCGCCCCATCGCCGCAAACGACAGCTTGGTAACGTCATAAGTACGATGCTGCGCCGCCTGGTTCAGCGTTTGAACATCGGCAAGCGAAATTTGAAATGATGTGTCCGGACAGATAATCCGTCTTTTCGCCAGGGCGAAAAAACTGAACGTGTCATTCGGGCAAGTGGAATACGCCAGTGATAATGAAATGCTCATCGGATACCTTTTATCGGCTATCAGTCAAATTCAATGAATCTGGATCATAAGTTAAGCGTAAAGATTAAGTGATAAAGAGTCAACGTTTTTCAAAAAATGGCGAGACATGCTCATGGGGTCATCCGCGTTCCACCGAATTGCATCCGGTATTCTCTGGGAGATAGTCCGGTATTCTTTTTGAACAGCTTCCGGAATGAGTTGGCGTTTTCGTATCCCACTTTCAGCGTGATTTCTTCAACCGATTCTCTGGTTTTTTCCAGTCTGGATTTTGCGATCTCGACGCGAATCCGCTGAAGGTATTGCAGGGGGGAATCGCCCGTGGCCGCTTTGAACCGACGGATAAAATGCCGCGTGCTGACGCCCGAATCAGACGCCAGCCCATCCACGGTTATGGATCCCGCATATTTCATTTCCATGCGTTCCTGGGCTTTTAAAACCGCCTCATCAGAATGATTTTTTCGATAGTTGAAAATCTCGAACGGCGTCTGACTTCGCCGGACAGGACTCATCAGCAGCACTTTCGAACAGACAGCCGCCAGTTCTTCAGAACCGAATTTTTTGATCAGATACAGGCACAGATCAATAATCGAGGTGGTGGCGCCGGCGCAAAGAATGCCGTCGTCTTCGGTGAGTATCCGATCCGCCTGAAGCCTGACATTCGGATAGCTTTTTTTAAAGCGTCTTGTAAATGCCCAGTTCGTGGTCGCCGCTTTTCCATCCAGCAGTCCTGCTTCCGCCAGCAGAAACGTTCCGGTGCAGGATGACCCGATCATCGTGTTGTTGCGGCGCTGACGCCAGAGCCATTCGATAAGCCCGTCAGGAAGATCGCTTTTGACACTCAGCGGAAGCAGCATTCCCGGAAGGAAAATAAAGTCTGTCCTGGTGATTTCGTGAATCGAGCAGTTGGGCTGAAGCAATACCCGCCCTTCGCCTGCAACCGGCCGGCCGTCGAGGGTGGCGACATCCCAGCGAAAGAGCGGCGCGCCGACATTCAGGGATTTCGGATCCGCCCAGCGGTTGGCGATGGAGAACGTATCAATGGAAAAGACAATCCCCGACATCAGGCAGCGCGGCAAAGCGATAAACGTAATATGCGCCATATGGCCCCCTTTTCAAAAAAGTCGTATTCGGCGTGTTTTATGTCATATTAGCCTCTTTCCTATTTTCAGGTCAAGGGTTAAACTGTCGTTAACATCAGCAGGTCATGACAACGGTTTCCTGGCGTGCGACAGAAAGATGCGGTGAAACGTTTTTATCTGCTTCTAACCACTTGAGACAGGAAAGGAAAAATACCAATGAAACAATGGCATAAAACCGGATGTGTACTCTGCGCGCAGAACTGCGGCCTCGAGGTTCTGGTAGAGAACAACCGGATGGTCAGGGTAAGGCCGGATAAGGACAATCCGAGAAGTGAGGGTTACGCCTGCCGGAAAGGACTGAATGTTCTATATCATCAATATCCGGCGGACCGGTTGACAACTCCCCTGAAAAAAATTGACGGCCGGTTTACGCCGGTTTCGTGGGATCAGGCCATCGAAGAGATTGCCGCAAAGCTGAAAAGCGGGATGGCGCAGTATGGCCCCCGTTCCTTCGCCTATCTGGGGGCCAGCAGCCAGGGCGGTCACATGGAAGCCGGATTCGGCGTCAGCCTCATGAAACTCCTGGGATCACAGAATCTGTACACATCCGCCGGTCAGGAATTCAGCGGAGCGTGGTGGGTTCAGGGACGGATGTTCGGCAAACAGTATCTGCTGACAGTCCCGGACGAACATGAAACCGAGATGCTGGTGGCCTGGGGATGGAATGGCATGGAAAGCCATCAGATGCCTCAAGCCCCGCGAATCCTCAAGAGCATCCGAAACGACCCGAACCGGCTGCTGGTGGCGGTGGATCCCCGAAAAAGCGAAACCGCCGCGATCGCCGACATCCATCTGCCGATTCGGCCCGGCGCCGACGCCCTTCTTCTCAAGGCAATGATTGCGATCATCGTCCAGGAAGGCTGGGAGAAAACGGCGTATATCGAAGCACATGTGGAAGGCTGGCCGCTTATCAGACCCTGGTTTGCGCAGTTTGACACCAGGGCGGCCGTTTTGGTGTGTGAACTTGACTATGACCAGGTGCGCGAACTCTGCCGCTTGATGAGTACCCGCACCTGGGCGTTTCATCAGGATCTGGGGATTTACATGGGGCGCCGCAGCACCCTGAACTCCTATCTTCTCAATGTGCTGGGCGCGGTCTGCGGCATTTTCGGACAGCGCGGAGGCAACTGCATTCCGGGCATGGTCATGCCGCTGGGATATCATGCGGATGAACGCGATCCCAGAATCTGGAAAACCGTGGCTACCGGCATGCCGCCGGCCGCCGCCGGTTCTTTTCCGCCCAGTGTGCTGGCCGAGGAAATCCTGACAGACCATCCGGATCGCATCCGCTCCATCATTGTGAGCGCATGCAACCCTCTGCGATCCTGGCCGGATTCCCAAGCGCTGGAGAAGGCTTTCTCGCGACTGGATTTACTGGTCGTTCACGATATCGTGATGAGTGAAACAGCCAGGCTCGCCGATTATGTCCTTCCCTGCCGGAGCTTTTATGAATCCTGGGACGGCGCCTTCTTTCCGTGGACATATCCCGATATCTATTTTCAGATGCGAAGGCCCATTGTCCACCCGGAAGGCGACTGCCTGGAATCCGCCCAGATTTTCACGCGGATTGCCGACAAACTCGGTCTGATACCGGATATTCCGGAATCCGTGACGGCAGCGGCCTCCAAAGACCGCATGACGTTCGGCGCCGAGCTGATGGGGTGGGCCGGCGCCCATCCCGAGTATTTGTCCGGTATACTCTTCATTCTGGCGAAAACCCTGGGCGAGGAGTGGGACAGCGCCGCTTTGGCGGCCTTTTGGGGCATGATGATGACCGCGCCCAAGGCATTCCGGAAAAACGCCGCCAGAATCGGTTTTAAAACCGGAGCTGACATGAGCGACCGAATATTTCAGGCGGTTCTGGATTCTCCTCAGGGCTTCTGGATCGGCAGGATGGATACGGACAACAACCTGGCGGAGGTGAAAACGCCGTCCGGAAAGATCGAAGTGCTGATTCCGGAGCTTGCGGAAATGACGGAAAAACTCGACGCCGCGACCGAAGCGGAACATCTTCGTTTGCCGGCGGATTTTCCGATGGTTCTCAATGCGGGCCGGCACCGGATGACCACGATGAACACCCAGATGCGCAATCCTGAATGGATCAAAGGAAAACGCGGCTGCACCATCGCGGTGCATCCGAAAGAGGCCGAGAAGCTCGGCGTCAGTGACGGAGATCCGGTGCGGGTTACCACGGAAGCCGGAACCGCGGTGGGCGAGCTTGAGGTGAGTACTCAGGTGCGGGAAGGCATGGCGCTGATCCCTCACGGGTTTGGCCTCATTTACGACGGAAAAACCACCGGCGTCAACGTCAATCATCTCACGAAAAACACCCATCGGGATTTTATCGGCACGCCGATTCACCGGTTTGTGCCATGCCGCCTGGAGGTATGCTGAGCGGCGCTTTGGCCGTAACGCTCAACGGTTACAACGGTTCAATCCATCCGCCACCCAGCACAACATCTTCTCGATAAAACACAGCCCCCTGCCCCGGCGTTATCGCAGGCTGAGGGCTGTCCAAAACGATGGTCGCCCCATCAACGTTTTCCGGGATCAGTATGGCGGCCACCGCCGGAGAGCGATACCGGACCCGCACCGCTATCCGAATCGGCGATGCCGGTAGCGGTTCTATCCAGTTGATGCCGCTCACTTTGAAAGACGATCTCAGAAGCTCCGATTTGAACCCCACAACCAGACAATTTCGCTGCCTGTCCAGTGCAAGCACATAATACGGCTCAGCCGCCGGGCAGTTGATGCCGCGGCGCTGGCCGATGGTGAACAGGTGAAGCCCCGGATGCCTGCCGATAATATTGCCCCGGGCATCCACGACAGTCCCCGGTTCTGGTATGAATCCGCCCTGCGCCGCCAGAAATTCTCCGTAATTACGTCCACGGATAAAACAGATATCCTGACTCTCTCCGGAATGGACAGGCGTCAATCCCTCTGCTCCGGCCATTTCGACAACGTGGGATTTGGTCAATTCGCCCAGCGGAAAACAGGCGCTATCAAGCTGTTCGGGTGTCATCCGGGCTAAAAAGTAGGACTGATCCTTGACGGTATCGGCGCCCTTCTGTAAATGGCAGAACCCGTCGGTATCCCGCAAGATTCTGGCGTAATGACCCGTGGCCAGACGTTTCGCCCCATTTTGAATCGCAAACCGCAAAACCGTTCCGAACTTGATGGATGGGTTACACATCATACATGGATTTGGAGTTAAACCAGATAGATATGTTTCCGTAAAATAATTCACGACATCATGCTGAAACGGCGCCGCGACATCCATCAGCATCACCGGAATACCCAGTTGCACGGACAGATCATCAGCGATCCGACGCGGGGAAGGACCTGCCGGCGCCTCATACCCTGTGAAAAAATGGATGCCGAACACCGGATACCCCTGTCGCGCCAGAAGTTTGGCGGTCAGAAGAGAATCAACGCCGCCGCTCAGCGCGACGGCTGTCAGCGGTTTCATTCAAAAAAAGTCTGAGATGTCGGTCTGGCGGCCATGGCGCGGGTTGGACATGCGGTAATGCACAGCTCACAGACGCTGCATTTGGTTTCATCGAATTCTACGGCCATCTCTGGTCTCACGATATGCAGCGCGCCTGTCGGACACACAGCGGTACAAGCCCCGCACTGGGTGCATCTACTGGCATCGCGCTTGATTTCCTGAGAAGCGTTCTGAACCTGAACCCCCTGCGACTTCAGGAATTTAACCCCTTCTTTGTAATTTTTGCGGGTTCCGGAAAGCTCCAGCACCATTATGCCTTCTTTTCGGGGCAAAATTTCCGCATTGAGGATATTGAATGTCAAATCGTAATCTTTGACCAGATAACAGACAATGGGTTTCTGAACTTCCGTTCGAGGAAATCTTAGAATCAGTATTTTTGAATACACCACTCGCCTCCCGAAAAAAACTGTTGTAAATAGCCCGCAATTTAGTGCGAT
>JAJYBO010000185.1 GCA_021778975.1 Deltaproteobacteria bacterium | reverse complement strand
CCCGGAATCCGCGGCGTTTCAGCGCGGCCAGTATGGCCAGGCTGATGGTGGTTTTGCCGGATCCGCTCTGGGTTCCGGCGACAACAATGCCTTTGATATTTTCCGCCATTATGTTATCGTGTATCTGCAATAAAAAAAGCCCTTCAAATTCGTCACGAATCTGAAGGGCTGCACCCGGTTCCTTTGCCCGCGGCTTTTGGCCACGATCCTATTTTCTGTTTCCGCAGATTTCGGCGCTTCATATTCAGGCAGGTCTTCTGGCTTTCAGATCGCTCTACTGACTGCGTCTTCCCGCAAGGTTTCATGCTCTTGCAGTGACTTTTTGCAGCGTTCGTCCCTGATGACAGCGGCGGGACCGCTTCCGGTTTTCACGGAATTCCCTTTTATGCGGCGGATGCCGCACCTGAATTGTTCACAACTTATGGAAAAATGGGTTTTCTGTCAAGAGATTTGGTTTGTAGGGGGTGAACTTTGTGTTTGCCCTGAATCTCATGTTGCCAGAGGGCGATCGCAAGGATCGCCCCTACTCCTCTTACGAAACCGTCAATTTTACTTGACACTACCTTCAAATGTAATTAAAATCGGAACCTTTATATAGTCATGAATCTTACAGGCCTTAACGCAGGGCTTTTGGGTGAAATTTCTGCCGAAAACCCCGGCGGCGTAGGTCTATGTCGTGTGATAATGCTGTAAAACCCTCAATTATTGAAAGGAGAAGTTACATGTCTGAATTACTCCCCCCTCATGGCGGAAAAGGCTTGACCTGCTGTTTGCTGGAAGGCGCTGAACTGGCTGCCGAACTTAAAAAAGCACAGGGTCTGAAAAAAATTGATATCAGCCCCCGTGAAAAAGGCGATCTGATCATGATGGGTATTGGTGGTTTCAGCCCACTGACCGGGTTCATGACCAAAGCCGACTGGAAAGGCGTTTGCGAAAATTTCCTGATGGCCGACGGCGCCTTCTGGCCCATCCCCGTGACGCTTTCAGCCTCCAAAACCGACGCCGCGGCGATTGCCATTGGTGAAGAAATCGCGCTTTTCGATCCGGAACGCAATGAAATCATGGCCACCATGAAGGTTACGGAAAAATATGAAATGACGGATGCCGACAAGAAGTTCGAGTGCGAAAAAGTCTATATGGGCGAAGGCACCAAGACGGCGGAAGAGTTCTGGAAAATCGCCAAGGACGATCATCCGGGCGTCCAGATGGTCATGCAGCAAAAAGAAGTCAACCTTGCCGGCTCCGTAAAAGTTCTCAGCGAAGCTGAATACCCCACCAAATACGCTGGCGTCTATATGAGACCGGCTGAATCCCGCAAGATATTCGCTGAAAGAGGCTGGAGCGAAGTTGCCGCTCTTCAGCTCCGTAACCCAATGCACCGTTCCCATGAATATCTGTGCAAGATCGCTGTGGAAGTTTGCGACGGTGTTTTTATCCACTCTCTGGTTGGCAATCTGAAACCCGGCGATATTCCTGCCGAAGTCCGCGTCAAATGTATTGACGTTCTGGTCAAAAATTATTTTGTAGAAGACAAGGTTCTGCAGGGTGGTTATCCGCTGGATATGCGCTATGCCGGCCCGCGAGAAGCTTTGCTGCACGCCACCTTCCGTCAGAACTATGGGTGTTCACGCATGATTATCGGTCGTGACCACGCCGGCGTTGGCGATTTCTATGGCATGTTCGAAGCCCAGACCATCTTCGACAAAATTCCCAAACCCGCTGGCGGCAAAGGGCTTCTTTGCACCCCGCTCAAAATTGACTGGACCTTCTATTGCCATAAGTGCGACGGCATGGCTTCTCTCAGAACCTGCCCCCATGGTAAAGCCGATCGCGTACTGCTGAGTGGCACCGCACTGCGCAAGGGCCTGTCCGAAGGCACCCTGATTCCCGATCATTTTGGCCGTGAAGAAGTTCTTGAAATTCTGCGCGAATACTATGCGGGTCTTACCGAAAAGGTGGAGATCAAGCTGCACGCCGCTGCAACCGGTAAATAAGTTTTTACAATAACCGGCTTATAAAAAAAGGAGATGTTGGCATTTGCCACATCTCCTTTTTTGTGTTTATGGGTTATCCGATAGCGATGGCTTTTGCCAGATATCGAACGAGGGTGCTTCCGGCGGTTTCGATGCTGTCGCCAAAAGCGAACACACCGTCCTTATGCCCTCCCATGGCAAAAATACAAAGTTTTTCAACACCGGTGGTATGCTGAAACAGCATGGCCACCTGGTTGGCCATTTCCGGCGTTCCATAGCGGGCGTCCGGTGATGTTGCGGGAATTTTCAGTGCTGCCGCATGATTCCAGATTTCCGGAGAATGCACATGGATGACGGCAGCGATGGCGTTATTCAGGCGATATAGGATACCATGTGTCAGGGATTCTGATGATGGCGGCGTCATGCCCCTGCCCGTCACATGGTTTTGAGCGATATCCCATGCAGTGACCAGTGCGTAATGCTGGGCGGTCAGCCATTCCATATGCCCGGTCTGGGTGCTGCTGATGACGAAAGCGCTGGAAAAATCCGAAGACCTGTGGCGAACGCTGATGTTTCCATATCCGTATCCGTTGTACCTGTCACGCTGCTGTCCTATCAGTTTTAAACGATGCATGATGTGGCGCCAGGCATTTATCTCGACCAGCATTTTGGCATCTATCGGTTCCGCTGTTTTGGTAAAATCCAGATTGAACTGGATGACACCTTCCTGCGTCATGGCGCTTTCACGTCGGGGCGGTGGGCGTAAGCCTCCGCCGGAATGATGGTAAACTGGCTGCTTCCCGGAACTTTCCAGTGCATCTCGATACATGCCGTACCTTTGTGCTGGAAATACTGAATCATGATCGGGTACCAGCCAGGACTGGTGATATCCACGTCCGAAACATTCGAGAACTGATCGGAATGCACCTTGGGATCATCCACGGTAATCTTTTTACAAATGGTTACGCGAATGCCGTCATTGGATTTTGCCATCAATTCATATTTTCCGACCTCCGCAAATTTGATGAAACCGTACATCTGGATACCCAGCCCACGGCTGACGCCACTGTCAAAGATATTTTCATTCTGATCGAAACGCTGATTCAAAACGAGAATTGGCGCCCCTCGTTTTGCCTGTGTGGTTTTGGGATCCAGCAATGGTAATGCGACAATATGCCGGACGAATTTATAAATGTAGAGAGGTATCAGACCTGGTTTTAAAGAAGCCCCCTGTTCCAGCGTCAAATCGGGTTTTAGCCCGCTGATAACAGTTGTTTGAACATTATCGGAGCCTGCCGCCATAGACAGCGTGTATGAACTCAAGACACAAACCAGAACCCCCCAGAAAACAATAGCCGGTAACTTCGATTTCATTGTCGCCTCCATATTACGGTTTGATTCACATAGCGGATTTCTCTGAATTCAGCGTATCCAGAATTTGCATCATATCCGGTGTTGACGGAATGTCCATCATGGAATGACCATAATGGACAAAACGCGCCACACCGGTTTTATCGGTGATGACCTGTGCCGGAAGTCTGCCGAGTTTGAAAAGATTCACTTCCTGACCGTACAGTTTGAGGATTTTGTGGCGGGGATCTGGTATGCCGATAAATGGCAGCGATTCTTTGGCCCAATATCCCTCGAAAGCAGCCGCGTCTTCAGGCCCTGCAACGACGATTTCGGCTTCTCTTTTGACAAATTCGGAATAATCCTGGCGCAACCGCGCCATGTGCCTGCGGCAGAACGGTCAGATGAACCCTCGATTAAACACCAGCATTACATTTTTTCTGCTTTTGAAATCGGATAGTTTTATAGAGACGCCGCGAAAATCTGGCATCTCGAAATCCGGGGCGTCGGCGTTGATCTGAACTATCATTATAGCCTCTCTCGCAGCCTCTCGTGTGGTGCAGGAATGGATAACACCCCGACACCGCGAAATATCCGAAAGAATCTGCCGGAAAAATCTCTATAGCCAGTGTCGGGCGCTGTTGGAAAGCATATGAAGGGTGGTTGCGCACCCGCCATCAGGACACTCTGAAAAACACGCGCCAGAGACAAAACCGGGATCGGTCCACGACACAAACGCCATCACTTATCGCTGCTTCCTTCCGGACCTGACGAGGTTCATGAGTGTTTGTTGCATGGCGGCCGGTCAGCCAGAGACGCGCATTCTTACAGCAGCACCATCAGGCGGGAATTCAGCCCGGCACAAGGCAAGGCCTAGCACAACCATCTGAAGTATAACCCAATTGCAGGTATTCGCAAGCAAAAAAATGGCGGCGCAGCGTTTTTGGTAAAAACCATCGGAAAATATTTGACATTTTGCGATTCCATCGTTATGAGATCTGAACAGGCAATTATCATCAGGGTTGACTCCAAAGGAGATGCTCATGAATTTAAACGCATACTGTCCTCATAAAGTCGTTGATGCGGAAACGGCGATTTCTCACATTCGCAAAGGCAGCCGTGTTTTTATCGGCACTGGGTGTGGCGAACCCCAGCATTTGATTCGGGCCATGGTGGCGGATATGAACATGCAGGATATCATGGTATATCAGATGCTTTCATATACGCTGGCGGACTTTGTTGATGACCCGTCTTTCACCCGCCGTTTTTCGCTCAAACTTTTTTTTATCAGCAGAACCATGAGAAAGGCAGCGTTCGATGGAAAGATAGATTATATTCCTGCTTATCTTTCACAGATTCCGAAACTGTTCACCAGTCATCGAATTGGGCTGGATGTGGCGTTGATTCAGGTAAGCCCGCCCGATCAGTTCGGCTATTGCAGCCTTGGCGTTTCGGTGGATATCACCCGTTCCGGCATGGAAAACGCTTCGCTCGTTATCGCGCAGATCAATCCCATGATGCCCAGAACCTGGGGCGACAGCTTCGTGCATGTGGATGACATAGATTTTCTGGTGCTTCACGAAGAACCCATCGTAACAACACCGGAAAGACGCCCCAATTCCGAAGTGATCCAGCGAATCGGTCATTATATTTCTCAACTGGTGGATGATGGCATGACGCTGCAAATCGGGTTTGGAAATCTTCCGGACGCTATTTTGCCTTATTTGGACAACAAAAACGACCTGGGGCTTCATACCCAGTTGATCACGGATGGCATGTTGCCGCTGTTCGAGAAAAAAATCATCACCAACAAGAAAAAGACCCTGCTGCCCGGCAGGGTCGTGGCTTCCCTGTGCATGGGCAGCGAAGCCATTTACCGGTATGTGGACAATAACCCCATGTTTTATTTCCGTTCTTCCGAATTTGTGAACGACCCCACCGTCATTGCTCGAAATGACAACCTGATTTCCATCAGCTCGGCGCTGGAGGTGGATTTGACGGGGCAGGTCTGCACCGATTCGATGGGGTATCTGTTTTTCAGCGGCATTGGCGATCAGGTTGATTTTTTGCGGGGCAGCGCCATGTCCAAAGGCGGTTTTTCGATTGTGGCGCTGCCATCCACCGCTCAGAATGGCAAGGTTTCCAGAATCGTCCCTCATCTCAGCGAAGGCGCGGGGGTTGCCACCACACGTGGGGATGTGAGTTTTATTGTCACCGAATACGGTATTGCCGAATTGAACGGCAAGGGTATTTATCAGCGGGTCATGGAACTGGCGCAGGTGGCGCATCCCAAGTTCAGGGAAGAGCTGATTGATATCGCCAAAAAACGGCATTACATTTTTGCGGACCAACTGCCGCCGTCCCAGGATGACCTGCTGTTTCTGGAAGGGTATAAATCCATGTTGCGGCTGCGAAACGGGAAGAGTATCGAGTTCCGCCCGCTTTTGCCGTCGGACGAATTTTCGTATCGAAATTTTTTCTATTCTCTTCAGGAAGAGACGATCTATCGGCGTTTCTTTTATAAAATGAAGATATTTTCTCACGAAGTGGTGCAGAAACAATGGGCCAGCGTGGATTACCGCAAGAATATGTCGTTGATCGGTCTGTCTCAGAAAGGCAGCGGACGCGAAATCATGGCCATCGGTTCCTATGCGGAAGAGGATACCGATTGGGCGGAGGCGGCGTTTGTGGTCAGAGAGGACTACCAGGGCATGGGGATTTCTTCGTACCTGTTAAAAGAACTTGAAAAAATAGCCAAAGAAAAC
>JAJYBO010000184.1 GCA_021778975.1 Deltaproteobacteria bacterium | reverse complement strand
CTGTTTGCGTTCATGTATTCCGACCGCCCCAACGCGCCCGCCGCCCAATTCTCCGGCAAGGTGTCAGAAACTGAAAAAGCCGGGCGTCTTCAACAGGTACTCGGTCTTCAGGACACCCTAACGCTTCGGAAACACCAGTCGCTGGTGGATACCACGCAAATGGTGCTGGTCGAGGGACAGGGCCGGCAGCGCGACACGGCGGATATGACGGATATGTCATCGGACGCAAGATCGGATATACAATGGCATGGCCGCACCAGCACGCATAAAATCGTCCATTTTCCGGATCCGGAGACCGCGGGCGGATCACTGATGGGCAGGCTTGTTGCGGTTCAGATTGAGAAGGCTTTTGCGCATTCACTCTGGGGAAGATCCGTATTTCAGGAGGAACGCCGGTGCAACACAAGGTAACAATTTCAGGTCTGATACTGGATCCGGATTCCAACACGCCCATAGTACTTCTCAAATCCGAAGATGATGGCCGGATGATGCCCATCTGGATCGGCATGCTGGAGGCCGCCGCGATTGCAACGTCTTTGAAAAGCATGCGTTTTGACCGGCCCATGACGCACGACCTTTTTTTGAATTTCGCCGCCATGACCGGGGTCACAATCGTCAGTGTCGAGGTCTGCGACCTTCAGGAAAATACGTTTTACGCCAAAATTCATTGTGCGTCTTTAGAGAGGCTGTTCAGCATGGATGCACGGCCCAGCGACGCCATTGCCATCGCACTCAGAGCGGATGTCCCCATTTTCATAGACGAAAATGTCTATCGAAAATCCGAGAAGGATACCGAAACCGCCCTGGCCGCGGACAATAGCGACGAAGGCAAAAAGTGGGCGGAATATCTCAAGAATCTATCTCCGGGCGATTTCGGAAAATACAAGGTGTGACCCTGCCGGTGTCACGGGTGGCCGCCAAAAATTTTAAGGGCGGTTCGATATTTTTCAAGTTTGCTTTCAAGAAGGGATGTATCGCGGCAAAAAGGCAGGGTCAGGCGTATCGTGACAATCCGCCAGAGGGCCTGCGCCACATTTTCCAGGCGGATACGCCCGATGGCGCGGGCCGGGTAATGGGTGTGGTAAAATTTCAACTCCGCCCTGAACTTCTTTTCCCAAACATGCGCCGGCGTATGGTGTCGTTCGCTTTTACCTCCCCAGTGCATTACGACGGCCTCCGGAACATATCCAATCGCCCATCCTGATTTTCTGAGCCGCAAACACAGATCCTGTTCCTCGCCATACAGAAAGAAAGTGTCATCGAATCCAGAAACGGCGCTTATGGCGTCCGAGCGGGCGATCATGCTGGCGCCCAGCACCCAGGCGATTTCCCCTGTGAGACCTGCCAGTGATTTTCGGGCGTGTTTTTCTCCGGGGTATCGGTATTCGACGGATGGTTGCGGGGAGCCGTCCGGGTTGACCAGCAGGGTTCCCGCGATGCCAACCTCCGGATGAGAATCCATATAGCGGCGCATGGCTTCGAGCGCGCCGGGGCGAACCTCGGTATCCGGGTTCAGGAAATACAGATAGCGCCCCTGGCCGATGGCGATGCCCTGGTTGTTGGCGCCGGCAAATCCTGCATTGCTGGCATTGGCGATGACGGTCACATGTTGAAACCGGCGGCTGAGCATGTTCAGGCTGTCATCCTGTGATGCGTTGTCCACCACGATGATCTGCAGATGCGGCGGAACGGGGCGGGGCAGCGAATCGAGACAGGCGGCAAGATAGTCGCGGGTGTTGTAATTGACAATGATGATGGAAATATCATAAGGAGCGGATGCTGTCATAACTGTATTTCTCTACGCAAGATTCAAAAAGTACAAACGGGTTTATTACACAGGGATGGTCAATGGTCAATGACGAATACATGATTGAACTCCGCGATGTGACCAAACATTACGGAAAAATCCGGGCGGTGGACAACCTGAGTTTGTCCGTCCGGCGCGGAGAGGTGTTTGGGCTGCTGGGACCGAATGGCGCCGGAAAGACCACCACCATCAAACTGCTCACGACGCTGAGCCGTCCGGACACCGGAACATGCCGGATCGCGGGGATGGATGTCCATCAGAATCCACTCGAAATCAGGAAGATCATCGGCGTTGTGCCGCAGGAGAACAATTTGGACAGGGAACTCACCGCCCGTGAAAATCTGTTGATTTACGGGATGCTCCATCATGTGCGGAACAGAAACGAAAAAATTTCCGAAACCCTGAAAATGGTGGGATTGTGGGACAGACAGAACACCGTCGTATCCGGGTTTTCCGGTGGGATGCAGCGACGGCTTCTGATCGCCAGAGCGCTGCTTCCGGCGCCTTCGGTTTTGTTTCTGGACGAACCGTCCATCGGTCTGGATCCTCAGATACGGCGTCAGATGTGGGATGTGGTTCGCAAAACAGGTATTGATGGCAGAACCGTCATCATCACCACCCACTACATCGAAGAAGCGGAAGCCCTGTGCGACCGGGTCTGCATACTCGCCAAAGGCAGGCTGATCGCTCTCGACACCCCCGATCAATTGAAGCGCAGCGTCGGGGACCATATTGTCGAATATGTGGATGCCGAGGGTAAACTCATTCAGCACATCTGCAAGAGCCGGGAAGACGCCCATGATATCGCACGGCAGGAAAACAACAGCGTGACCGTCCGCAAATCCAACCTCGAAGATGTGTTCATCAAGTTAACCGGGGGCCGTATCGAATGAAAGAAATGTCCATGTTTTTTCAACGGATTGAACATATGGGGTGGTATCCGGTCTTCCTTCGGGAGATGCTGCTGTTTCGCCGGAAACTACTGAAATTGGGGTACCTCTTTTCGGCGATGGTGGTGCCGATCATCTATTTGATTGCTTTTGGATTCGGTCTTGGAAAAAGTGTTCAACTCAAAGGCGTCGGGTATCTGAGTTTTCTGATTCCGGGGTTGGTGGCGATGAGTTCCATGAACAATTCCTACACCTGGGTTTCATCGGCGCTGAACCTCAACCGGCTGTATTTCAAGACGTTTCAGGTGCTGGTGCAGTCGCCCATCCCCGCGTTTTCCATCATGATCGGCGAAGTCATGGCCGGTATGGTCAAGGGGCTGTTCGCTTCTTCACTGATTATTCTGGTGGGGTTTGCCGTATCGCCGGATTTCACCATCCACCCGCTGTTTCTGAGCGCCCTGCTGCTGAACTGCTTCATGTTCGCCAGCCTGGGTGTCATTACGGGAATGCTGACCAAATCGCATGAAGACACCGCCACCTATTCCAACTTTTTCATCATGCCGATGGCGTTTTTCAGCGGCACGTTTTTTCCGGTGGACAGAACCCCCCCCCTTATCAAGGCCATCATTTTCATGATGCCCCTGACGCATACCAACATTCTGATACGCAAGCTATCGTTAGATCATCAGGCCTTGATATCTCTGGGAATGATGACGGCGTATGCGGTATTGTTTTTCATTTATGGGTTGCGCCTCATCCGGAAATACAACGAATGAGGCGCGGCGGGGGCTGAAGGGTCATGGCTATTTGCAGGGGCTGTCACGGTTTGGGACACAGTATCCGCCACAAACGAACATGATACAGAATGCTGGACAGAAAGAGCGCACCACCGATCGTGATATAAAGCGCCGCCAGATAATAGCGGGGAATGGCGGAATGCCGCAGCGTAATTCCCAGCAGAATCATGACGGCAATGATGACGTAGCTCTTCCATGCCTGAAATGCAAAAAAACAGGCTCTTTCCGGAAGCTGGCTGAGCCGTTCGATGTTTTTCAGCGCAATTTTAGAAAATCCGAAGCGATAGACGATCCACGCGCCTGCAATGCCGGTCATGACTGACGCCGCTGTCCTCAGCATGGCCGCGGATGAGGACAGCCATTTCCAGGCGATTCCGCAGAGCATGACGCCGACAGCGCTCCACATCAGGCCCGCGGCGGCAAGAAGGCAGTATCGGGGGGCTTCGGGTTTCAGGTGTAATAACTTCATAAGGTATCGCCTTTGTTTTGAAAACACAAAAATTCGATTTTTTACGAGCGCATCAACCATCAAGGAGCGATTCGTTCAAAACGAATCGGGTACTGCAAGGGTCATTGTATAACGCATAAAACAGCGGTTTACAACGGCTTTGAAAAAAACGAGAGAGGAGTCTTCCCATGCCCATTTCTCTGGTGAGCCGCATACTGGCCGAACGAGATATCGAATCCCTCATGGATACCGCCCTGGGGAAATCTTCCGCCGATCTTGCAGTCATTCACGCGAATCTGGTCAATGTCTATTCCGGAGAAATACTGCCGGATTGCGCCATTGCTATCCGGAATGGCTGGATCGCCGCGGTCGGCTCTCTGGCGCCCGGATGTATCGGTCCGGGTACAGAAATCATTGATGCGGCGGGGCAGGCGGTAATCCCTGGTTTTATCGAAGGTCACACCCATCTGGCCTCGATGGTGACCCCTGATCGTTTTCTTCCGTATGCCATCCGCGCGGGTGTTACCACCATCATCACCGAAACAATGGAAACCTATCCGGTGGCCGGGCGTGACGGGGTGATGGATTTTTTGGCCGCCATCGAAGCCCAGCCCATCACGATGCTGGCGACAGCGCCCGCGCTGGCTTCGATCAGCCCGGCGACGTCCCGGATGCCGGCTGAAGATTTGATCGCCATTCTCGATCATGAGGCGGTGATCGGCCTGGGGGAGTCTTACTGGCAGGCGGTGCTGAAAGCGCCTGAGCTTTACATGCAGCGATTTCGCGAAACCCTGCGAAGGGACAAAGTTCTGGAAGGACACAGCGCCGGCGCCAGTGGCCCCAAATTGGCGGCTTATGCGGCGACCGGGGTTTCTTCCTGTCATGAGGCCATTTCATGCCAGGATGCGCTTGAACGGCTTCGACTCGGTATGGCGGTTATGATCCGGGAAGGCAGCATCCGGCAGGAGCTTTCGGCTGTCAGCGCGATGATTCATCACCATGTTTCTCACCGCAGGCTGCTGCTTGTGACGGACGGCGTCAACCCGGTTCATCTGTTGCAGCGGGGGTACCTGGATGCGGTCGTGCAAAAGGCTATCGGCCTGGGGTTTTCACCGGTTGACGCCATTCGAATGGCCACCCTGAATGTTGCCGAGCATTTCGGTATTGACGCCGTTGTGGGCGGCATCGCGCCGGGACGGCAGGCCGACCTGGTGATCGTTCCGGCGCCGGATCGCATTGTTCCCCAATGGGTCATTGCCCGGGGGAAGGTTGTCTGGAAGCATGGCGATGTATTACCGAATGTCCGACGACACCGATTTTCCCCGAAAAGCCGTGACACCATCCACCTGAACGACGATGTCACCGCCGGCATGTTTTGCATGCGTGCGCCGCAGGAGGATGCCGCCGAAGCGGAAGTTCGTGTGGTGACGCTGATCACAGCGCTGGTGACAAAGGAAGAACGGAAGCAACTGCCTGTGGATCAGGGAGAAATCCGCCCTGATCCGGACCACGATATCATCAAACTGGCCGCCATAGACCGGACGAACACACCCGGCAAGACGGCCGTCGGGTTTATCCGCGGGTTCGGGCTGCGCAGCGGAGCTTTCGCCACAAGCGCTTCCTGGGATTCGACCGATATCGTTGTTGTCGGGGTAACGGATGCGGACATGGCGACGGCCGTCTGCAGAATACACGCGTTGAAGGGCGGATTTGTGGTGTGTGACCGGGGAAAGATCACCGCGGAATTGCCTCTTCCGGTGATGGGGTTAATGTCGGATGAATCTGCGGAAACAGTTAAGAAAGGGATGGAGGCTGTAGCCGCCGCGGTGCATGCTCTCGGTGCAATTCCGCCGGATCCCCTGCTTACCCTTGCCACCTTGACGACAGCCGCCATTCCCTATTTGCGGATATGCGAGGAAGGCGTTTTCGATCTCAAGAGCGGGCGGTATTTGCCGGTTGTCATGACTTGAGGTGATTCTCAACAAAGAAAAGAACACCCTGTGCTGAAATGGAGGGGAAGCCTTAGATTTATATACGCTTGAACCCACAATGGTGATATTGCATAACATACGAGTATAAAATCGGACAATATGATTCAATACAACATACCATACCGACAGGATTGCCGCCCGATCATATGTATTTC
>JAJYBO010000183.1 GCA_021778975.1 Deltaproteobacteria bacterium | reverse complement strand
CAGAGCGTCCGCGTCAAGCTGGGTCATGACCGCGCCATGCCGTCCGAGCAGGTATCCATCCGGTCTGCGGGGCAGGGCGCCGGTCGCCAGAATGGTCACGCCGTGGCGGATCTGCCGGTAAAACATCTGCGGCCCCACCTGCATGCCGGTGGTGAACATGCCGGGCATGCCGCTGTGGTCGACGATAAAGGCGTTGAAAATGACCTGGATTCCCAGGTGGTTCAGAACGCGCTGCTTCAGATCACCAATGTAAGCCTGAACGTCGTCGCCTTTCAGTGTCCGGTGAATCAGATTGACGGCGCCGCCCAGCATGGAGCGCCGTTCCGCGAGAAAAACCCGCAGCCCCTGATCCGCCAGCCGCAGCGCCGCGGTCATGCCGGCCACGCCGCCTCCGACCACCAGAACGTCCCGGTTGATCGGCAGGTAATTGTCCGCAAGCGCATGGGCTTTTTTCACGCTCATCACCGCCGACCAGATGAGTTGTCTGGCTTTGGCGTTGGCGGCATCGGGATGAT
Source organism: Deltaproteobacteria bacterium (assembly GCA_021778975.1). GTDB lineage: Bacteria > Desulfobacterota > Desulfobacteria > Desulfobacterales > Desulfatirhabdiaceae > RAAP-1. The sequence continues at coordinate 5,576 of JAJYBO010000183.1, read as the reverse complement.
CCAGATGCACCCAGGCGTCCTGATCTCTTAAATTGGCGATTTCCAGCAGGTATTTGTTCAGGCCGGCGCGGCGCAAAACGTCCTGAAACCGGGATTCATGGGTGCGCGGTGAGCATCCGCCGATGACCACGCGATTCAGCTTTTGCTGAACGATGGCGTTCTGGATGTGGTCCATGGACTCACGGCTGCATCCGTGGCCAACCCCTTCGGCGATCACGACGCCCGGAAGTTTTGTGGCGAACGCTGCAAGTTCGGGCACCCGCACCACAGCGCCGATATTCTCGCCGCAGTCACAGATGAAAACGCCGATCCGAGGGGCTTCTCCGGTCACGTCCCGCTCCGGGATTTGTTCCCTGTCTGTTTCGGAATCCGTTTGGGGTGCTGAAACATGGGCGGATGCCCTGCATGCGGCGGCGCTGGCCTGCGTCATGGTTTCCGGAATGTCTTTCGGGCTTTCGAACATGCCGCAGGCGTAAACGCCCGGACGGGATGTGGCGACCGGGTCGAAGGCCCCGGTTTGCGCAAAACCATGCGGATTCAAGGTGATGTCCAGGGCTTCGGCCAGTTGCCGCGTTTCCGCGCCCATCTGAAACCCGGTGGCCAACACCACCAGATCGAAGGTTTCCTCGTTCATGGTGCTGGAATCTTCGGAGGCGAACGTCACCGTGAGCTGGCCCTGGCCGTTTTTGCGAAAAACGCTGTGGGGACGACTCCGGACAAAACGGACGCCGTAATCCTTCCGGCTTCTTTCGTAATAGCGCTCGTAGTCCTTGCCGAAGGTGCGCATATCCATATAGAAAATGGATGTTTCGATGCTGTCCTGAAACCGTTCCTTGGTGACGATGGCTTCCTTGAGCGCAAACATGCAGCATACGCCGGAACAATAGGTTACCGCGCCTTTTTGCATGCCCCGTGATCCCACACACTGAATCCAGGCGATTTTTTGGGGCGTCCGTCCGTCGGAGGGGCACATCAGACGTCCCTGCGTGGGGCCGGAAGCGGACATGATGCGTTCATATTCCAGACTGGTGACAACATCCGAATCCCGTCCGTAGCTGAAGCTGTCAATGGCTGTGGGATCGAAAACCGATGCGCCCGACGCCATGACCACCGCGCCGACCTGCAATTCGGTCTGCGTCTGTTTGTCGTCAATGACAATGGCGTGCGCCGGGCAACAGGCTGCCAGCGCCTTCGAATCGGAACACCGGCTCATATCAATGGAGAACGCCTGGGGCGTGGCCTGGGGATACCGCATACAGGTCGGCGCCCGATGGTCAAGCCCGGGATTGAAATTCACGCATTCCGGAAATTGCTTGCGGCATTCTCCGCATGCGGTGCATCGGCTCAGATCAATATACCGCGGCGCTGTCGTCAGTTGCGCGGTGAAGTTTCCTTCGATGCCGCCCAAATGAGTGATCTGCGTCAGCGGCATCAGTTCGATGTACTGACGCCGGCTGCTTTCGGAAAGTGTCGGAGAAATGGTGCAGAGGTCGCAGTTGTTGGTCGGGAATGTCCTGTCTAAAAGGGTCATCAACCCGCCGATGGCGCTGGCTTTGTCAATCAGAACAACATGCTTCTGAGCCTCCGCCAGATCCAGCGCGGTCCGGATTCCGCCAACACCGCCCCCGATCACCAGAACCCTGCTGCTGGTTTGAAATGGGTCTGCTGTTTTCATATCTGTTTTTATCATTCCATTTAAAAGTTATATATCAGAGACCTGCCGCGTCCAGGATCGCCGGCAACCGGTGTTCCCATCCCATGGTCTGGATCAGAACGCCGCCGGCCTCTTTTTTAAGTTGAGCGATCATTTCGCCAGCGATCCGGACGCCTTCCAGTTCCCGATCGGCTGATGTGCGGATACGCCGGATCAGGTCTTCGGAAATATGGGCGCCAGGTTCATTGGTTGCGATATAGCGGGCAACGGCCACAGATTTGATCAGAAACACCGTTGGAATGATGGGAACGTGAAGCACAGAAGCTTTCTGCATGAACGCGTTGAAATGACGGATATCGAACACCGGCGGGGTGATGACAAAAGAGGCGCCGGCCGCGATTTTTCCCCTGACCAGCTCTATCTCGGCATTCATGGCGGCTTCGTCCGCAAACGACGCCATGTGGCACCCGACATAAAATTGAGGAATACCATCCAGATCGAACCCCGCCATGTCTTTTCCGGCCTGAAGGCCGCGAATGGCCGTCAATATGCCCGGTTCATCCAGGTCGTTGACCGGCAAGGCATCCCGGTGATCGCTACACGCCATGTTTTCGCCCTGCACCACGATCAGGTTCTGTATGCCCAGAACATGGGCCGCCAGCACGTCGCCCTGCAGCGCCATGCGGTTGCGATCCCGACCATATACGTTGATGAGCGCCTCGATACCTTCCTGTTGAACCAGCGCACCGCCGGCCAGCGCGCTCATGCGCATGACCCCATTGTCCATGTCCGGCACAACGATACCGTCAATCCGGCCTCGAATATGCCGGGCGCAGGTCATGAACCGGGAAATGTCCACCCCCTTGGGCGTGTTCATTTCAGCGAGAATGACAAACTTTCCGCTTTGTAATCTTTTTTGAATATTCATATATTTCCTTCCCTGTCGAGACTGGCGAGGACTGAACCTCGCTGTTGGAAACATTCGGAATCATTGCGATGCGGCCTTCTGCCTGTACAGCCCACGCTGCCATACCGCGATGTTTCCGTGTGATACGCCTGCGGCGTTCCGCACATACGGCGACGGATCGTTACATGTGTTTTTTCAGCCGCATCTTCGAGAACCCCGTATCCGTCGCCGCTTGTTCCGTGAAGACAATTTCATAGGACGCTTCGGGCAATATCCGAAGCAGGTCCCGCTGCATGTCTGAATCACAGCCCAGGATCTCCACGACCTGGCGCGGCTTCATCTGCTGAAACACCAGGGATACCTTCAATAACGAGAAGGGGGAGATGGTTCCTCGAACGTCCAGCGTGTAGTCGGCTTTTCCCTTCAATCTGGAGTTCCTCCCGTTTACTTTGCACGAACGCACCCAAGCAACATTTGGGCCAGTTATGACGATTACACTGAAAAGCAGTTTTTATAAAAACGATTTCAGAAGGTTGCATTTCTTCATCGAAGCGCGCAGGGATAAAGCGCTTGCCCTCAAAATGTTAAGTTGATAAAGTCAAAGAGTTTTACATGTGTTAAATGTCAAGGGGATGTTTTACAGTTATGCCTGAACAGGAGTTGGACCGGTACTGGAAAACGGTGGTCAACACCATCCGGGACGGGATTATGATCGTCAACACGCGGGGAGCTATCGTTTCGGTAAACCGGGCCTTTGAAACCATGACCGGCTACAGCCAGGATGAATTGCTGGGCAAAACATGCGGCATTCTGGAATGTAACGCCTGCCTCAAGGGAATGGACGCGCCCGACGACCACTGGTGCGACCTGTTTCGTTACGGCGAGCTGCAAACGCGGCGGTGTACCATCCGGTCGCGGAGTGGCCGCATCGTTCATGCCGTGCAGAATGCGTCTTTGCTGAGAGACAGCTCCGGCGAGGTGATCGGCGCGGTGGGCACGCTTACCGATATTTCGGATATCATCGAAAAAGATATTCAGATCGAGGCATTTCGCGAAGAACTGCGCTCCAGAGACGGATTTTACGGCATCATCGGCGTCAGTTCGGCCATGGTGCAGGTCTTTGATCTCATCAAAAACGCGGCCTATTCCGATGCGCCGGTCATCATTTACGGTGAAAGCGGCGCCGGCAAAGAACTGGTAGCCCAGGCCATTCACGAAATCGGAGAGCGTCGCAATGGGCCTTTCGTCAAGGTCAACTGCGCCAGCCTGACCGATTCGCTGCTGGAAAGCGAGCTTTTCGGTCATGTCCGGGGGGCTTACACCGGCGCCATCCGCGACCGGATGGGGCGATTTGAGAAGGCGTCGGATGGCGATATCTTTCTGGATGAAATCGGAGATTTGCCGCTGGGGACCCAGGTCAAGCTGCTGCGGGTGCTGGAGGAAAAAACCATCGAACGGGTGGGCGCCAGCTCACCGATTCCCGTCAATGTCCGGATCATTTCCGCCACCAACTGGAATCTTCAGAAGCTCATCGAAGAAGGGAAATTTCGCAAGGATTTCTTTTTTCGCATCAATGTGATTCCGATTCACCTGCCGCCGCTTCGGGAGCGTCTGGACGATATTCCCCTTTTAGCGGAGGCGTTTTTCCGAAAAATCCGTCTGAAAAGCGACAAGAATATCAAGGGTATCAGCAGGCAGGCCATGGATATTCTGATGACTTACGAATGGCCTGGGAATGTCCGGGAGCTGAAGAGCGCATTTGAATATGCTTTTGTCACCTGTCATGACGCGCTGATTCTTCCGGAACACCTGCCGCCGGCCATTTGCCGGATGCGTCAGACAGCGACACCACCCGAATCCAGACGCCAGTCCTACGACATGCGGGAAATCGAAAAACAGGAACTGATCGAAGCGCTCAAAAAATCCGGTGGCAATCAATCCAAAGCTGCGGAACTTCTGGGCGTATCCCGTGTAACCATCTATAACCGGATGAAGCGTTACGGCGTCAATGCTCCCAGAAGCGTTGAATTATGTGAAAACACAATATAACCCTGTAGCCAACAAAGGAGGATGTTATGAAAAGCATTGTTGAAAAATCGCTGATAGGTCTTTTTGCCGCGCTGCTGACATGGACGACGCTATTGTATGCGTCAGATCAAGCCGTACACAAACCGGGTGCTGATGAGATCATAAAAACGATGCAGGAAGGCAATCAGCGGTTTGTTTCCGGAAAAGCCGTTCATCCTCATTCCGACGCTGTCCGACTTCAACTGGCGGGAAGCTCTGACCAGGGTAATTACGCTTATGCGACCGTGATTTCATGTTCGGATTCCCGGGTTCCCGTAGAGGCGATCTTCGATGCAGGCGTCATGGATATCTTTGTCGTGCGGATTGCCGGAAATGTCTGTAATACGGATGAGATTGGTTCTATCGAATATGGATTGGCCCATGTTCATACCCCACTTCTAGTGGTGCTGGGTCATACTCAGTGCGGCGCCGTAACAGCGGTCGCCGAAGCGTTCAGTGGTCACAAACATTCACTGGAACGTAATATTCCGCCGTTGATCGAAAGTATTACGCCGGCAGTCAAAAGAGCCTTTGAACTCCATAAAGATGTTCACGGAAAAGATATCGTTCCTTTCGCCATTGAAGAAAATGTATGGGAGGCGGTTCATAATCTGTTCATGAAAAGCCCCGCCACCCGAAATCTTGTCCGGGATGGGCGCGTCAGAGTAGCCGGTGCAATATACGATGTCAGTTCCGGAAAAGTATCCTGGCTGGATTCCGTCAAGATAAACAATATCTTGAAGCAGGTCGAAGCGTCTCCTGATAAAGAAACAGCCGTATATGCGATTGATTGAGTATGCGTAGGAAATTCCGAGGACAATATCCTTGACGGCTTCGTAAAAAGTCCGGATGCTGCGTTGCGCTGCATCCTTCGTCGTTGCGGCGTACCATAAAAGTACGCCTCACTCCTCAGGATTTGCGCGCCTTGCCTGCGAACTTTTTACAAAG
>JAJYBO010000182.1 GCA_021778975.1 Deltaproteobacteria bacterium | reverse complement strand
ATTGCCGCGGAATTGCCGGAAAGTTTCACGTTCTTTGATGTTGGCGCCAATACCAGGTTCAGCCGATCTGTCCGGAGCGATCTGAACAACCGGCTGGGATCGGACGCAATTTCCTATCGGGGGCAAATAGATCTTTCCAATGACACCCCTGATTTTTTACAGAAATATTTCCCCGAAATTCAGGAACTGAACCTTCAGTTGAACTATCCCCCGCGAGAACGAATCGAACACAACTGTATCAAGCTGACATACCGTTACGCTCAAAAAGTGGGGGTGCCATTCAAATATGTGGAAATATCGTTCTCTGGATATTCCGGGCGCCCTTTATACTGTAATGTTGTCGTATCCAGCGATGGTTCGGACATCATTGCCGCCCTCAATCAGAAATATGGCATTCCCCATGATCTCCCGGTCTCCGCCGGACAGGAAGCCGTCAGGTTCTGGAAAAAACATGACGATGTTCTGCTGGTTTCCACCCAAAAAGACCACTACGGCAAACCCGAATATCATATTATGATCTATTATGTAAACAGTATTCAAGAGCTTCTGAACATCGAACATACGGATGCCCGACAGCATCAGGATCGCATCAGACAGGCCGCGAACAGGGCATTTTGACAGCAACGGGCGCTGTCGCAGCACCCTCCCCTGCCGCCGGAACGGACAGATATATCAACCGTTTCACCTCACGCCTTCCCCGCGTCACGGTGTCCAGAATGATGCCGCTCGTCAGGCTCAAAAACGCCAGCGTCATGATTCCTGTGGAAAGAATGGCGGTCGGAAATCGGGGCACCAAGCCGGTATAGAGATAGGTCATGACGATGGGATACGCCAGCACCACGGATATCAGCGACAATACCCCGAAGATGATCGTGAAAAAGATCAGAGGCCGTTCCTCTTTGAACAGCATCAGAATCATCATGAGAATGCGCACGCCATCCCGGTAGGTTCTCAGCTTGCTGACGGAATCTTCAGGCCGGGTTTTATAAAGGGTGGAAACCTCACCGATGGGCATTCTGAGTTCAAGCGCATGCACCGTCAATTCAGACTCGGTTTCGAAGCCCTTTGAGACCGCGGGAAACGATTTGACAAATCGTCTTGAAAACACCCGGAATCCTGAGAGAATATCCGTACACTCTCTCCCGAAGATTATTCCGAGAAAACCGGTCAAAAGGGTGTTGCCGAACCGGTGTCCCGCCCGAAACGCATTTTTATCATAATCGCTCAGCCGCGTGCCAACCACCATATCGAGCTGTTCCGCCCAGAGTTTTTGAATCATGGGGATGGTACTGGGGGCATGGTAAGTGTCATCCCCATCAACCAGCACATAGATATCCGCCTCGATATCCGCAAACATCCGCCGCACGACGTTTCCCTTGCCCGGCCGCGATTCTTCCCGGACCATCGCGCCGGCATTTCGGGCGCATTCCACGGTGCCGTCTGTCGAGCAGTTGTTATACACATAAATCGCCGCCTCAGGCAGCGCATCCCGGAAATTTTGCACCACCTTCCCAATGGTATTCTCTTCGTTATAACAGGGAATCAGCACCGCAATACGGCAGGAGGGGATATCACTTTGGTTCATCATTCACCTCTTTGGAAACCTGGCACAGATAGAGCGGATAAGGTTCGTTGACTTCGATGCGCGGGTGAAACGTACGGCACGAATCTTTCTGTTCCTTGAGTCCATAAGCTGTCAATGCCAGGGTGGTGACGGCCTGTTCATATGACCGGTAAAGAACATACATCGGCCCCTGATGCTTCGCGACAATGCCCTGCATCAGTTTGTCAAACCCGTTGGGATGGCTGGAGGGGCCGGTAAAATAGCCCTGAATTCGAATAAAACGAATTTTGGGGGGAAATAATGGCGCCAGATAGGATGTTGGATTTGTTCCGGTCATGAGAATTATCGTATGGTCCGGATCTTTGATGACCGGCAGATTGGCGCCGAAAAAATCTTTTCCCCATGGCGCTCGCCCCCAGTTGGCAGGCGTCATCGTGATCAGGATCAACGCAAATATTGCGCCTGCCGCTATCAATCGAATTCTGACGCGTACGATCAACCGTTCCAGAATCAGCCAGATACCTAAAGGCGTCAGCAATTCGATGGTCAGTGCATATCGGAAGATAGCGAACATTTTCAACCATGTCAGATAGGCAAGGATACCCGCCACCAGAAAAAACCGAAATTTCTGATCCGGCATATCACTGTCTGGTGTCAAATGCTCTGAAAGTGACATGCGAATCACATAAAACACCAGCAGCGCCAGCAGCAATATATACAGAACGGGAATCCGCAGATCGTGAAAAGACAGTTCCGATATTTTATAAGGCGCAACTCCGAAAAAAAACGGAGAAATCAGAAACTCCCCTGGCGTGCAGGGAATAAACCGGGTATCCCGATAATCGCCAATTGTAGCCATCGGAGAACGAAAATAAAGATTAAAATACGGAAACAGCGGATTGCCGAACCGCGTCCACATTTCATACATCCAAAATCCGCCTGTTGCCGCCATACCGATCAAAACGCCGACACCATATTCGAAAGAGAGCCAGAAACGACGGAAAAACGGCATATTCAAAACAAAAAAAGCCGCACACACCCCCACCGCAAAAACGGCCGCCGGTTGCTTGAATCCGGCGGCGGCGCCGGTCAAAAATCCTGCTGACATCACAACGGCCCAGCGAGTTTTCCTGGATGACGCAAAAAGATATTTCATACCGGACAAAACGATCAGCAGCGATGTCAGAACACACAAGCTGAGGATATTGTCGCTGAACATGGTGCCCAGTTCGGAAATTCCCCCGGCGCCCAGCATGCCCATCAGTGACACCCCGATACAGATCAGTTCCCGGATCCAGGGAGGGGCAAGACGCTGATCTCTGGTATCGGAAGATATCAATTGTCGCGAAACCGCCCACAGCAACGGAAAGTTAAGCCCCTGCACCACGCCCAGTATGAACCCCACCATTTTGGGGGGCAACAGAACCACCATGTAATAAAACGGCACATAAAGCAGCGGATTGTAGAAGTTGGCGACCTGGCCGGGCAGCACATCAAACCCCATCCGGTGATTCAGAAATGCATAGGGATTGTAGAAGTGGTAATTCCGCAGATCCCAGTTGGCATCCTGCCCCAGACACACGGACAGCACGCCAAACGACAGCGGCGCCAGCAGCCATACAAACAACGCAAGCCATTTTGGGAAAGTTCGAGACATAACGATACCGGTTTTGTTGATATGAACCCGCATGAGCCGGGAACATCTGGATGATAATGGAAACCGCCGGATGCTGTCAAATCGCTTTTTGCATCAGCCTTCTGAACGTATCGGTGATTTCCCGGATTCTGAACACATGGCCTGCGGCGGTCAGCAGTGTCATAAACAGCAAAAACACGACACCGCACACCATCAGGCTTTTCATCAGGCCGGGCGTCGCTGCGCCATGGGTCAGCATCCGGCGAATGAATTCCAACCCCACGCCTGCAGGAATACTGAACGCCGCCATTTTCAGATAACTGCCGAACACGCCGCGGCTTTCGGGGTTGTGCATCCGATAATTCCAGATGATGTACAGCAGCACCACCTGAAACGCCGCGGACAGTGAAATGGCCAGCGCCACGCCAACAGCCCCCATCAGTCGGACCCCGACTATATAAAAGGGAATGCTGAGCAACACGCCAATGGTGCTGTAAATCGCGGGGAACAGGGTGTTTTGAAGCGCATAAAATCCCCGCACCACCACCGCCTGCGCGCCGAAAGCGAATGCCCCCATCATCAAATATATCAGCACCGCAGCGGTTTGTGCGGCGGCGGCGGCGTCAAAACGTCCGCGTTCAAACAAAATTCGCACCACTTCATGCCGCAGCACCATGAGCAGCATGGAAAAGGGAACGATCAACGACAGGTACTGCAACGTCCTGTTGATGAGATGGTTCATTTCCGCTATCTGATGATCGGCCGCCAGTCTGGCCAGATACGGAAAGGAAGCCGTACCCACGGCCTGCCCCAGGATGCCGACGATCACGAACATGATGCGAAGCCCGTAATTCAGACAGGCAATACCGCCTTCAGGCAGATAAGAACCGAAAAATTTGAGAAAAAACTCCGTTGAAAACGTCATGGTCAAACCAATCATCAACGGCAGGGTCAGGCGGATATAAGCGATAAAATCCGGATGGGTGAAGTTGATACGCAACGTATATCTCATGCCGGCGCGAACGGCCCCCCAGATTTGAAGAACAAAATTTCCCAGAAATGCGCCGATCAGAATTCCCCAGGAAAACCCTTCCATCTTCAAATACGGCTCCAGCATAACCCCGAAGGCGATAATACATGTGTTGTATATCAGGGGCGCAATGGCCGGAATTGTGAAGATTTCCTTCGCAAACTGAACAGCGGTGAACAGGCCTCCTGTAAAAAAGAAAAACTGCGCGGGCAGAATGATGCGGGTCATATGAACCGCATCCGCAATCAGGGCGGGATTCGTGATGCCCGGCGCCACCCAGGGCATTAGCTCAGGAGCAAGCCACATGGAAACAATTACGAAAACGATCATCAAACTGCCGAAGCTGTTGAGAATGATCGAAAAGACTTTCCAGCCTTCCGCCTCCTGATTTTCCGCCAGATAGCGGGAAAAAATAGGGATGAAGGTTACGGATAAAAAACCGCTCGCCACAATGGTATTGAGTATTTCAGGAATCACGAAAGCGATCTGATAGGCGTCAACCCCACCGCTGGCGCCCCCGACATAAGCAATGGTCATCTCCCGGAGCAGGCCAATCATGCGACTCAACAATACCGAGACCATCAATATGAGAGAGGCCGCGCCAACCTTATGATACAGCGATGTTGTCATAATCCTGCTCTGAACATACCGGATGTTCTCCTGCTTTTCAGTATAAAAGGTGTGGATGCGGAAAGTCTCTGTGATCTGAAACGCCGTTGAGAGGTCTATATCAGAATCCCGCCGACAACTCAAAACCTATTCGGAAACCTGTCAGCAACGGCGACAGCCCATAAATTGACATCAAATTGCAACTGCTTATTATTAAAAAACACTGAATTGCAAGTTCCAAACGAAAATATCGAGGAGGAAATATCATGCGACTTGATAAATTTACCCTGAAATCTCAGGAACTCATACAAAACGCTCAGTCCATGGCTTCCCGGCAGAACAACCAGTATATCGAGCCGGAGCATCTGCTGAGCGCCATGCTGGAAGAACCCCAGGGCATTGCCGCGTCCATCCTGCGAAAGCTGGGAATCTCGCCTCAAAGCGTTTCCAATCAATTGACGATGGCGATGGATCGTCTGCCCAAAGTGACGGGTGTTTCTGAAGTATATCTTTCCGGCCGGAGCAATACCGTACTGAATGCGGCGTTTGCCGAAGCCGACAAAATGAAGGACCAGTATGTCAGTATCGAGCATATTCTATTGGCGATATCTGATGAAAAAGCCGGAGATGCGATAAAGATTCTGCGCCGTAACGGCATTACCCGCGAAGCGATTCTCAAGGTGCTGATGGACATCCGGGGAAACCAGCGCATCACGGATCCCAATCCCGAAGAAAAATACCAGGCGCTGGAAAAGTTCAGCCGGAATCTGACGGATCTGGCCCGGCTGGGAAAACTGGATCCGGTCATCGGTCGGGATGATGAAATCCGGCGCGTGGTGCAGGTTTTATCCCGCCGCACCAAGAACAACCCTGTCCTGATCGGCGAGCCTGGCGTTGGCAAAACCGCCATCATCGAAGGGCTGGCCCAGCGGATTGTCGCCGGAGACGTGTCCGAAACCCTGAAAAACCGGCGTCTGGTGGCGCTGGACATGGGCGCCCTGATTGCCGGCGCCAAGTATAGAGGCGAGTTTGAAGACCGTCTGAAGGCGGTTTTAAAAGAAGTGGAAGCCGCTGAAGGTGAAGTGATTCTTTTTATTGATGAGCTGCACACCCTGGTGGGCGCCGGCGCCAGCGAAGGCTCGATGGACGCCTCCAACATGCTCAAACCTGCTCTGGCAAGGGGCACCCTGCGCTGCGTCGGGGCCACCACCCTGAATGAATACCGGAAATACATCGAAAAAGACGCGGCGCTGGAAAGACGGTTTCAGCCGGTTCTGGTCAAGGAACCTACGGTGGAAGACACCATC
>JAJYBO010000181.1 GCA_021778975.1 Deltaproteobacteria bacterium | reverse complement strand
TCGTGGGGAACTGCATCTCTCCACGCTGGCCAATATCAGCTTTCCGTCCGCGCTGCTCCGGATTGCAGAGATGCCCAAAATCGGAAGGGTGGTGCTGCCTCGCGAACTCGGCGTTGACGAAATCCGTCAGATCGCGGGCGCGTGTCCCGACAATATCGGTCTGGAAGTGTTCGTTCACGGCGCATTGTGCTATGGCGTGTCGGGCAGATGTTACTGGAGCAGTTTTCTGGGCGGAAAAAGCGGCCTGAGAGGGCGATGCGTCCAGCCCTGCCGGCGTCTTTATTCGCAGGGCCGCGCCGCAAAACGGTTTTTCTCCTGTCAGGACCTCAGCCTGGATATTCTGGTCAAAGTGTTACTGTCCATTCCTGCTGTCCGGGCCTGGAAAATCGAAGGCCGAAAAAAAAATCCGCATTATGTATATCATACGGTGCTGGCCTATCGGATGCTGAGAGACCACTCACAGGATCCTCACATGCGCAAGGAAGCAATGACATTACTGTCACTGGCGCTGGGCAGAACCGGAACGCATTACGGTTTTTTATCACAGAGACCCCGCAATCCCATTCAGGTGGATCGGCAGACAGGCTCCGGACTTTGCATCGGACACGTTTCCGGAGGCCATGACACCCCCCATGTAGTGCTTCAGGAAGCGCTCGTCCCCGGGGATTCCCTCCGAATCGGTTATGAAGATGAAGCCTGGCATACCATTTTTAAAGTGACTCGTCCGGCGGAACGGGGCGGTACCTGGCCGCTGCCAACCGCCCCCGGTAAACGCAGGCCCCTTCAGAACGCTCCGGTGTTTCTGACAGACCGACGGGAACCGGAACTCATGGCAAAAATTGCCGAACTTGAAGCCAATATCAAGCCACTGCCATCGCTTTCAGCGGCAACATCCCGTTTTGAAGCGGCGGTGTTTCAGAAACGGCCTTCCAAAACAACGGCTGTCACTCAGCATGTGTATCGCGCGCCGCCCCCCGCCGAAAAAGACCTGAGAAATACCGGCGTCTGGTTATCTTCCGAAAATGTTCAGCAGCATTCCAGTCTCACGGATATCTGGTGGTGGCTTACACCCGTACTCTGGCCAGTGGAAGAGGCGGACTTCCGGCAGCTCGTCCAGCATCTTCTGAAAAAAGGATGTCGGCGCTTTGTTCTGAACGCTCCCTGGCAGATCGTTTTTTTCCCAAGCCCCGATAAACTCTCGTTATGGGCGGGCCCGTTTTGTAACATAGCCAACCCGCTGGCTGTCAACATCCTGCAGGCGCTGGGGTTTTCCGGTGTTATCGTCAGCCCTGAACTGGGGGAGGCGGATTATCTACGCCTGCCGCTTCAGTGTTCGCTGCCGATGGGGATCGTACTTTCCGGAAATTGGCCGTTGTGTATTTCACGGGTGCTGGCAGACAGCCTCAAACCGGACACCCCGTTTGACAGTCCTCGCGGAGAAAGGGCCTGGGCCGCGCACCCCGATGCCAATTACTGGGTTTATCCCAACTGGACGCTCGATCTGACAGCATTCCGCGGCGAACTCGAAAAGGCGGGATACCGGAAATTCATTCATCTGATGGAACCGGTTCCAAACGGCATCGTGATGAAGCACAGACCCGGCAACTGGAACTGGAAATTGTCACTTCTATGACACACGAAGACTTTATGGAAAAAGCGCTGGCGGAAGCATATCTGGCTTACAGCCGGGGAGAATTTCCAGTCGGCTGCATCATCGTTCACGAAAACCGGGTTGTCGCTTCGGGCGCCCGTCAGGGAACCGTCATTGGCGCCCCGGTCAGCGAAACCGACCATGCCGAAATTCTGGCCTTGAAGCAGTTGGAAAGTGCGGAACTTCCGATGGACCGACACCGCCTCACCCTTTACAGCACGCTGGAACCCTGCCTGATGTGCTGGGGCGCCATTCTCATCAGCGGCATTCGCAGCGTCGTGTATGCGTATGAAGACGTTATGGGCGGCGGCACCCGGTGCAACCTGGCGCAACTTCCGGAGTTGTACTCCGGCCGGCCGGTCACGCTGGTGCGCCATGTGCTTCGAGAGCAAAGCCGAGATCTGTTCAAACGCTATTTTTCCAACCCGGACAACGGGTATTGGAAAGACAGCCTGCTATCCAGATATACGCTGGATAACGTCTGAGATTTCAAAACGGATATGACCCCATGAACATTCTGGTATGTATCAAACAGGTTCTGGCCGCAGCGGTTCGGGTTTTTCCGGACGCGGACACCCGATGGATCCGCAGCGATTCGGACGAATATGTCATGAACCGGTTCGATGAATTTGCCGTTGAGGCGGCCCTGCAACTCCGGGAAGCCTTATCGGATGGACGCGTCGATGTCATATCCGTCGGGCCGGAACGGGCTGAAGCCGTTATCCGCAGAGCACTGGGCATGGGCGCCGACGACGGTATTCATATCATCACGAAAACCTGTGGTCCCATCCCCCCTGCGGTTACGGCGGCCCTGATGGCGGCAAGTGTCCGGAATCGCAATTATGATCTGATTCTGACCGGCGTTATGTCCGAAGATGACATGAATGCTCAGGTAGGACCTGCGATGGCTGAAATGCTCGATCTGCCATGCGCTACGGCGGTCATCCAAATAGAGAGACGGGGGATATCCACCGTTTATGTCGAACGGGAAATGGAAGGCGGTATGCGAGATGCTCTCGAAATCCGGCTGCCGGCGCTGCTGAGCGTGCAAAGCGGCGCCCATCCCCCCCGGTATCCGTCGCTTTCCAGAATGCTTCGGGCTAATCGGCGCCCCATCGAAACCATTCCGTCAACAGACCTGGGAATGACTGCTCCCGATATCCATGTGGTGCGAACGGCGTTTCCGGGCAAAACCCGCGCAGGGTATTTTCTTGAAGGCAGCGCGTCGGAAAAAGCCGCCCAGCTTCTGAAAATATTCCAGGCGCGTTCTCTGATGCGCTGAAAGAGACAGCTCATGACCTCGACCATCCTTGTCATCGCCGAACATGCCGACGGGCAAATCCGTCCTGTCACCGGTGAAATTGTGGCCTGCGCGCGCCAGTTGCAGCAGTTGCAGCCGGCCGATATCCGAATTGTCGTTTTAGGCGATCCGGTAGAGACACTGGCCGAAACGCTTTCGCAGAAAACAGGATTGCCCGTGGACGCCATTCGCACGCCACATCTGGCGGAATATCATGGCGATACCTATCGAGACGTTCTGACGGATTTCATTAAAGAATTGCAGCCCCGATATATCTGCGCGGCCCATACCTCTCAGGGACTCGATTTTGCGCCAGGGCTTGCCGTACGGATAAAAGCCGCCTGTATCACGGGGGTTGAAGCCATTGTGGAAGCAGACGGGGAAATCTGTTTTACTCGCCGTATCTGTGGCGGCAAACTGACTGCCGATATCGCGTCCCCCAATGCACAGATCGTGTTGTCCGTTCTCCCCGGCAGTTTCAGCGCCGATAGCTCCAATGCGACAACCGCCGGCGCAATTTGTTACAGAACGGCAATTTCCGAGACTTCTGCACGCACTATCCCCTGTGGCGTTCTGCGCAGCAGCGTGAAAGCATCCGGCATTACGGAAGCGGATGTCGTTGTCGCAGCAGGACGCGGCATCGGCGACAGGGAGAACATCGCACTCATACACCGTCTGACGGCCTTGTTTTCCGGGTCCGCCGTCGCCGGCTCTCGCATTGTATGCGACCAGGGCTGGCTCGACTATGCCCAGCAGGTCGGCGTCACCGGATTTAGCGTGCAACCGGCGCTTTACATTGCCTGTGGCATATCCGGCGCGGTTCAGCACGTATCCGGCATGAGGGCGTCCGGATTTATCGTTTCCATCAACTCGGATCCCAACGCCGCCATCTTCAACGTCTCCGATATCTGTATCGTCGAAGATTTAAAGACGTTCATACCGCTGTTCATCGAAACCGCCACATCCCCTCATCCTGATTGACCCTTTCATCGCGCATAGCCCCCGATATCCCTCACCACCCGATACAACGAGGGCATATGCATCAAGATATTGGAATAGCTCTGATTCGCCAGTGGACACGCACAACGCCGCTCCCGGATAAAACGCCGAACGGCCGCGGCCGGATCGCCATGCCAGAGCCTCTGAAAATCATACCCCTCATCGCGCAGATTACCCATGGACCGGGTATTCCCCAACGTACAGCATGCCCAGATATCGCCGTAAGGACTGAGATGGGCGTTGGAAATTCCGGCGTAACAGGGGATCACCTGCCGGTTTTGTTTCAGGATATCAATGGCCAGTTGATAATACACCCGCCGAAATGCCTGGGTGATACGCTGAAACCGGGAACTGTCTTTCATGACATCGTGCGTTTCACCCATGAAATAACGGATGGCCCGTTCATAATCCGCGGGTGTCGGCGTGATGGCATCGTCCTGATTGAACATTTCGGCGCGCTGCTCCGCAATTTCATTGCGGTAACTCCCCGGTTTCAATGTGGTGACAAATCGGGCGATATCTGCAATGTCACCGACGTTCCATCGGGATATAACGGTGCCAAGTTCAAGATGAAACCCGGTATAAATCGCTTCCAGAGGCTGCAAACGCTCGAAAAGCTGCATTACTCTGTCAAAATTTCCAGAGACACCCCGGATGTCATCATGTTTCCGCCCGATATGATCCAGACTGGGCTTGACGGTCAGGCGAACATCCGGATGGTGTTCCGCCAGAAACGCCAGAATGCCGCGAACGCATTTTTCGACACGATCCACCGCAATGGCGTTGGTCGGGATGTGAACGATGCCGGGCGTCAGATATTTACAGGCCAGCGCAACGATATCCTGCAAACCCGGGTGCAAAAATGGCTCTCCGCCGCTGACATTGAAAACATAGATATGTCCCATGGATCGGAATATTTTTTCAATCTCTTCAATCGTCAGCTCATCGAAACGCTTTTCGGGGTGTATCCGATAAAGTTTCCAGATCGAACACGTTCTGCATCGGGACTGACACACATTGGTGACGGAAAATGTCAGATTGATGGGGTTTCCTGGCGATATCAGACCCATTTGGGAAAATCGGTACCGCAGCATCCGCGGCGCCAGCTCTTTCAAATATCCCACCGTTCACCTCCACGTTGCAACCGACGATATACAAGGTTTGTTTTCCGAACAATGCCCAGCCAGGAAATGGCGGCCGCCACATCCGCGGCATCCCGCGCCATCGCGTCAAGACAGCGAGCATCTGAAAGACATGTCACGATGGCGTCGGCAAGGGCATCCGGATTTCCTGGTGGCGTCACCCACCGGGAATCCCGGACGAAATCCGGCAATCCACCGGTGTCCGATACAATCAACGGCTTCCGAAAAGCGACGCTGGCCGCCCCCACACCGCTCTGGCTATCGAAACAATGATAGGGCAACACCACAAGATCCGCGGCGACAAAATATCGGGCGGCCTCTCCGGCTGGCACATAGTCCAGATGCAATATCAGGTGACTTTCGATATTCAGCCGGTCTATCAGGGATTGATACCGGTCCCAGGGTTCCCAGAGTTTGCCTGCAATCACCAGCCGGGTATGCGGCAATCGCTCCAGAATTTTCGCGAAGGCTTTCAGCAGGGTATCCAGCCCTTTATACGGCCGTATGGCGCCCCAGCAGAGCAGCATCCTCTCATCCGCCGAAATCCCCAATTCATGGCGGAGCGCTTCTCTATCCTGATCCGGAGCGATAAAACACGCCAGCGGCCCATGCGCGATAACGCTGATCCGGTCGGCGGCAATGCCATATTGCGCCATGAGCCGCCGCCGGTTTCGTTCCGTATGAACGATAAAATGATCGGCAAATCGAAACAGAGCCGCGGATACCGCATTATAAAGACGCGAACGTTCATGCGGCATCACATTGTGAACCGTCATGACCACCGGCTTTCGTTTCAGCCGGAAACACAGACATATGGTCATATAAATCGGCGCGAGCGGCAGGCTCCACCACTGCGCGTGCAGCAGTTGACCGGTCGCGGTCAGCCCTTCTGTCAGCCATGTCAGCGGATTGCACCACCGCAGCCGTGTTCGCACCGTCAGATTGCCATGCGCCGCAGGCGGAAAGGTGTCATCCTCTCTCAATCCTCCCCCCGGATATAATGCCGATGGATAAAGGCTTTTGAATGAAAGAAATTCGACCCGCCGGGTATCGGCCATTGCA
>JAJYBO010000006.1 GCA_021778975.1 Deltaproteobacteria bacterium | reverse complement strand
GTTGAGAGTGCCTTCGGTGTTGATCCGGTAATAGTCGGCATACGGTCCCCACACACCGGCCTTTGCTGCGGTGTGATATACGGTGTTTTTACCCTTGCAGGCGGCTTCGACGGCTGCGGCATCGGAGATATCCCCCTGTATTTGTTCAACACCCCAGTTGTCCAGTTCTGAATACCATTGTCGTGAAAAGCTGTACACCCTGTCCCCTCTGGCCAGAAGCATTTTCACGATCGCTTTTCCCAGAAATCCGCCTCCGCCGGTTACCAGAACGCTTTGTCTGGACAGAACCTGATATGTCACCCCAGATTTCCTCCTGTTACGGCAAGTCCCAAAACAATGACAGTCAATATCAGGGCTACCCGCAATTGATCCGTATCGAAGTATTTGAACATTTCAAAAACATCTGTGAGCTTCATGACGCGCGATACCGACATGCGCTGATGAGAGACGCTACGATAGAGATCAGGATAATGCTCGCGATCACCCCTAACGACCATGCCACGGAAAGGTGGATATAACCGGGGATGAGCATTTTGACGCCGATAAATATCAGAACCAGAGACAACCCAAACTTGAGATATTGAAAATATGCGATGGCGCCTGCCAGTACAAAATAAAGGGAGCGCAACCCCAGAATGGCAAATACGTTTGACGTGAACACGATAAACTCTTTGGTGGTGATGCCGAAAATGGCGGGAATGGAATCGAGCGCGAACACGACATCCGTCGTTTCCACCATGACCAGCACCAGCGCAAGCGGCGTCAACATTCTGCGATTTTTCACGGTGGTGATAAAATAGTGTGCATCGAAATCCGTGGATATCGGCAGCAGTTTACGAAAGAGACGGATCATCGCATTTTTTTCGGGATTCACACCTTCATGTTTTGAAAACAGCATTTTGACGCCACTGAATACCAGAAAAGCGCCGAATATCAGCAGTGTCCATTCAAATTTTCTTACCAGCGCCGCGCCGGCGCCAATCATGATGCCGCGCATGACAAGCGCTCCTAAAATTCCCCAGAACAAAACCCGATGCTGATAGGCCGCCGGTACCCGGAAATATCCAAAAACCAACGCCATCACAAACACATTGTCCATTGACAGCGACAGCTCGACAATATACCCCGTCAGAAATTCCAGCGCTTCTTCACGACCACGCAGGTAGTGAATTCCCCACGCAAACAGCATGGCAATGGCAAACCATATGGCTGTCCAGATCAGGGCTTCTTTGAATCGAACACAATGGGCCTTTCGATGAAAAACCCCCAGATCGAGTGATAGAAAGATGACGACAATCGCTATGAAAGCCGCCCAATACCACCAGGTAATATCAGTTTGTATCGGCATAGGAAATAAGATGTAACGTAATGGATGACGCTGTCAATTTCATGTTTCAGTATATCCTGGATGCTGCTATGATTGCCCCGACATACTCTTATACCTGTATGCAACTTGGCATCATATGTCAAACGGTTTCAATGAAATCGTCGGCCATCATCTCGTATCAAAATACATCGGAATGCGCGGAGGAACATGTTAAAAAATACATCGGATAGCTATGGTTGGGGGGCGCGTTTGTTTCACTGGACAATGTTTGTGATGATTGCGGGCGTTGTCGCGGGTGGAAATATCGTTTCCGACATGCCGGCAGGGCCGGACAAAACCACGCTTTTAGGAATTCACAAGTCATTTGGGGTTGTCATTCTGTTGCTGGCGGTGTGCCGGCTGATATGGCGACTTGTCAACGAACGTCCGCAAGACCTGGGCGACAATCCGCTTGAAAACAGACTGGGACATGCCATGCACATATTTCTGTACGTGCTGATATTGGAACAGCCTGTGATCGGCATTCTCATGTCCCAGTCTTTCGGATATCCGGTGGTTGTTTTTGGCATGGTGACGCTGCCAGCGTTCATCGAAAAAAACGCATCCATCGCCACCACATTGATAAATCTGCACGCCGCGACGGGTGGGGTGATCGTCGTTGCGGTGGCGCTTCATGCCGCGGCCGCGCTCAAACATCACTTTGTCGAAAAAGACCGGACGTTGATGCGGATGATTGCAGGCAGATAGTTTGCGTCATGGTTTGGAAGGCGCCGCGGCTTCGTTCCAGATGTCTCGCGCAATCTTCCATCCGCCATTGATCTGTTTTTTGAGAACGAACAGGTAATGCCCGGTGGTCTGACTTGTGCCTCCCCCCGATTTGGGGGTATCCATCCGGATGAAGTCACTGCTCAAGAAAGCCCATTTTCCGCAGATGTGAATACTGCCGGGTTTCAGTTCAAGCGTGGAGTTCATTTTTTGAAAATAATTGGCGTAGCGAGCGATAATCTTGTCCCTGCCAATCGCCGCCGGTTCTCCGGGAGCCAGCCAGATGGCATCATGATCTATCAATCGGTCAATGGATGTTGCATTGCCAGCATTGAAGGCCATGTTGAAATCGTACCGCACCTTGTCAATGGCGGCTGTGGTGGGGCCCGCTGCGGCGATACCCGGCAAAATGATAATGACGGTCAAAACCAGAACTGTAAAGAGATTGCGCTGTACATTGTTTTTCATGGGCTGCTTCCTTTCATAAAGAGAATGTGCGATGATACCCAATAAATCGCTTGTCTGTCAATCGGGATAGCCTGACGGAAACAATTTGGAGGCCGACACGTTGTTCCGTTTTTCCATACTGAAAAAATTCATATTCGCTTTTTTGCTGCTATCCATTGTTCCTCTGGCTGTGCTGGGGGCCTATACATGGCGCTACACCTGGAAAATAGGCCAGGATGCGATCGCCAGCAGCACCACACAGATCGAGAAACGAGCGCTGAAATCCATCGAATTTCAGGCCATCAATCTGGCTTCGGAGGTCAGTCAGTTGCTGCTGTCCTGTGAAGCGGATCTGTTCACGCTTCGAATGCTTCCTGTGAACGCGCGAGACTATCAGAGATTTTCCACGAATTACCACCGCACGATCTGGACGCGTGACAGCAAAGACAATCCGCCTTCGGGCCGTTACCGTGATATTCCGCTCTATCGAGAACTGGCGTTTATTGACGCGACCGGACAGGAACAGGTTCGGATTGTTGAAAACCATATTGTCGCGACATCCGGGCTGCGCAATGTCAGCCGTCCGGAAAATACTGAATATGGCGGTGAGCGGTATTTCAGAGAAACGCGAAAGCTTGAAAAAGGACGGATTTATGTCTCCCATGTCACACGCTGGTATCTGAACAAGGGCGCGCAGCGCGGAAGCACCATGGCCGATGTCGAGGGGGTGATCCGGTTCGCGACGCCCTGTATCGGGCCGCATGGCGATTTTCAGGGGGTGGTCATGCTCTCCCTCGACCTGCGTCATCTGATGGAACTGACCCAGCATATTCTGCCGACCGAAGAACGCAGCATTGTATCTCCCAGTTATTCCAGTGGTAATTATGTCTTTATGTTCGACGATGACGGCTGGATCATTACCCATCCCAATTTTTGGGATATTCGCGGTGTTCTCCGAAACGGCGATCCCATTGACACCTCTCCCCAAAACTATACGCTTGAACAGGTCATCGCGGGAAACGTCCCTTTCAATCTGGATCATGTGGCGTTCATCAATCCCAATTATCCATTTATCGCACGGGAAGTCAGGGCAGGGCGTTCCGGCGTCACCACAACGTTCAATGTCGGCGGTATCCCCCGTATTATGGCGTATGCGCCCATCCTGTACAGCACCGGCCCTTATGCGAAATACGGCGTCTTTGGGGGCATTACCATCGGCGTACAGACCGACAAGTTCAAAGAACCAGCGCTTCTGACCGGCGCCAAGATTGATCAGATCGTATCGAGAACCAAACAGAACAGTTTAATCGCTGTCGGTGTTACGGCATTGATCGCAATTTTTTTGGCGTTCGTCCTGTCCAGAAAATTGAGCGGGCCTATCCTGCTATTGTCCGAAAAAGCAAAAGAAATAGCCGCGGGCTGTGTTCCGAGCGATATTGATATTTCTACAGGGGATGAACTGGAATTGCTTTCCCGCAATTTTGTCCGCATGGCCGTCGAGATTGCGGAGCATCGGCAAAATACCGAAAGATCATTTGCCGAACTGGCCGAATCCAAAAAATCCGTTGAACAATATACAACCGAATTGGAAAAACAGGTGCGGATACTCAAAAGCGTTCATTCCCTGAGCCATTATCTGGGAAATGAATTCGACCGCGAACTGGTGCTGCAACAGGTGCTGCAAACCTGTGTGGACGGGCTCGGATTCGATCGCGCCATTCTCTATCTTTACGATGCGCCAAACCGGCGACTGATTTGTCATCGGACCTTTGGATTTTCTGGAGATCATGAAAAACGCGCCTGTAACGCGGTTTATGACATTGATCTTCAGAATTGCGTCCCCACGCGGGTGTTTCAGTTCGGGGAAACCATTTTTGTCCAGGATGTCCATTCCGATCCGACGGTTACGCCTCTGGATATCCGAATTTGCGAAAACGGGGGATTCGATGCTTTTGTGTTTACACCGGTCCGAAGCGCGGAACACATTATCGGCGTGCTGGGCGCCGATACGGCCGCCAGTCGCCATGAAATCGGAAAGATGGAAATCGAATCCTTGCAGATTGTCGCCAATGACGCGGCCAGAGCCATCGAACGTTCCGAACTGTACCGGCGGTTTACCGCGGAACGTGACTTCATCAAGTCTATTTTCGCCAATATCCCCAGCGGCATTATTACACTGGATGAAAACGGCAACGTAACGTTTCTGAATTCGTGCAGCGAGAGCGTGTTCGGAATTCGGCAAGAACAGGCCGTTGGTCGCCACTACCAGGATGTGTTCACCGCGTTGTCGTCATGGCGGCTTGTGATGGATGGTTTTCTCGATGCCCGTGATGAAAAACAGCCTGTGGAACATCTTCTTGTCTTTCCAGATGGCCAGACGGTATTTATCGAGGCGTATTTTTCCAGAATTCGTCAGGACGATCCCCACCATACGATTGATCTGGTTTTCCTGCGGGACATTACGGCCAGAAAACGCATGGAGGAGCATATCCGACGCTCCGACCGTCTGATCAGCGTTGGCGTGCTGGCGGCCGGCATCGCTCATGAAATGCGAAATCCCCTGACCGGCGTTTCCCTGATGCTGGATGATCTCCACGATCACATCGAGGATGGCGAGAATCGAAAGATGATTCAGAAAGCCCTCGATGAAATTGACCGACTCGAAAATCTCGTAACCGGCCTCCTCGATTTCGCGGCGCCGTCAAAACCGGTGCAACTGGCTGCCCACCCCATTGATGACGTATTTCGTCATTTGTTTTTCCTGATAAAAAAACAATGCAAAAACCAGAACATCCGACTGCATGAACATCTTGAAGATATGTTGCCGCAGGTAAATCTCGATCCGGAACGGCTGCTCCAGGCGCTGCTCAACCTGCTGCTGAACGCTATTCAGGCCATGCCGGACGGCGGTGATGTGCGTATCCGGGTAATTCGGATGAACCCCGGAGAAGCGATGATACCCGGGGCTTCCGTTCGAATTGAAGTCAGCGATACGGGCAGGGGCATTTTGCCGGATGACATACCGTTCATTTTCGATCCGTTTTTTTCACGAAATCCTGCAGGGCATGGCCTGGGACTTGCAATTGCTCACAGTATCATTGAGGAACATGGCGGACGGATATCGGTTTTCAGCGAACCGGACAATGGCGCCACGTTCTGGATAGATCTGCCGGTGGCAATATCCGAGACGCATTTCCCGTCAATCGGATAAGGCAAACGGCAAAATATAATACTTCAATACGATTGACCCTGACAAAGCCAAGCTGATCTGTGCTTCGGCTCAAAGTTATGAATGATTTATTATTGCCGTTTGCCTAATGTGAATTGGCGGATGCAGTGATTTCCAATCAAGAACCCTCCATGCGAGGGTAGGGGCGGCTCTGCGAGGTTGCCCTTTTATGAGTTGTTGACAGAGCGGCTATGGAAAAAATTCTTATCGTTGATGACGAACCGTTTATCTGTGAGAATCTGAAGCGCATTCTGGAAGAGGAACACTACATGACGGTGGTGGACCGCGATGGTCATGGCGCTTTGAATATCATCAAACAGGAAACCGTAGATCTGGTCTTTCTGGATTTGAATCTGCCCGATATGTCCGGCCTGGACATTCTCGTTCAGATGAAACAGTGGGATCCGGACATACTGGTTATCATCATCACCGGTTACGCTTCTGTAGAGTCCGCGGTCAAAGCGCTAAAACTGGGCGCCTACGACTACATCAAAAAACCGTTCAAGGCGGACGTGATCAAGCTGATCGTCAAACTCTCGCTGGAAACCCAGCAGCTCAAACGAGAAGTCCGCACCCTCAAAAAACAGACCGAAGACGTTCTTGGAGGGCAGACGCTGATTGCCGAAAGTCCGGTCTTTATGGATATGCTGAAACAGGTTCGCGAGGTGGCCCAGCATTCCGAAGTTACCGTTCTTGTCACCGGAGAAAGCGGTACGGGAAAGGATCTGATCGCCCGAACACTGCACAATCTCAGTCCCAGACGGCATCGGCCCTTTCTTGAAATCAACTGCGCGGCGCTCCCCGAAAATCTTTTGGAAAGCGAACTGTTTGGATATGAAAGCGGCGCTTTTACCGGCGCCAAAGGCAGAAAAATCGGAATGTTCGAAGCCGCGGACAGGGGAACGCTCTTTCTGGACGAAATCGGTGAGATGCACCTGGGGCTTCAGGCCAAGTTGCTGCGGGTTCTGGAAGACAAGAAAATTCGGCGGATTGGCGGCATTCAATCTCACGAAACCGATGTGCGGATCGTTGCCGCCACCAACCAGAATCTTCGGGAAGCCGTCGCCGCCAAACGGTTTCGCGAAGATTTATTTTATCGGCTTCACATCGTTCCCATCCATCTGCCGCCCCTTCGCGAGCGGCCCGAAGACATCCTGGCGCTGACCAAGACTTTTCTGGTGGAGTTCAATCGAAAATTTGGTCGCAATTTCAAAGAAATATCTCCGGATGCGCGACAATTGCTGCTGGATTATCGCTGGCCTGGAAACGTTCGTGAGTTGCGGCATGTTCTGGAAAGGATCTGCATCATGCACGATGACGCGATGCTTCAGGAAATGCACCTTCCGAAAGAACTGACAGCACATCGTCCCGGAGACAGTATGTCGGCATTACCGTTCGATTTTCAGATCTCAGAATCCGGCATTGATCTGGAAGCGGTAGTGGATCAATTCACGCAGTACTTGCTGAAAAAAGCCATGCGCATGAAAGATGGCAATATTTCCCATGTGGCCAGGTTGCTTGGCGTCCCTCGCGGAAATCTCCGGTACAAGCTCGATAAATATCATATGGGGCTGCAGGACGCCTCTTGATATCCCCTAAATTCCCAGGTAGGCTTTTTTGATGTGTTCGTTGTTCAGCAACGCTTCGCCCTTGTCTTTGAGAACGATACGGCCTGTTTCGAGAACATAGCCGCGGGTCGCAATTTTAAGAGACTGAGACACATTTTGCTCGACCAGCATGATCGTTACCCCCTGCCGGCTGATTTCAGAAATGATACTGAAAACCGATTTTACCAAAAGGGGAGAAAGCCCAAGTGACGGCTCATCCAACAGCAGCAATTTCGGATCGGCCATAAGGCCCCGCGCAATGGCGAGCATTTGCTGCTCCCCTCCGGACATGGTGCCGCCAAACTGTTTTTCCCGTTCTTTGAGCCGTGGCAGCAACGCAAAAACCCGATCCAGATTCGCACTGCGATTCTTTTTGGCCTTCGGCGTATAGGACCCCATTCTCAGGTTTTCGATCACTGTCATCTGCGGAAAAATCTTACGGCCTTCGGGAACCTGGACAACCCCCAGTTCGACCACTTCATGGGCTTCGAGCTTCACCAAATCAACGCCGTTGAATGTGATGCCGCCGGCGCCGGGTTTTTCGAGCCGTGAAACATTCTTGAGAATCGTTGATTTTCCGGCCCCATTGGCGCCGACAACCGTGACAATCTCGCCTTCATTCACCTCAAGGTTTACATCCCACAACACCTTGAGGTCTCCATAACTGAAATTCAGGTTTTCGATCTTCAGCATCAGTCCCCTCCGAGATAGGCATCCACCACAGCCTTATTGGAAACGATTTCCTGCGGATTGCCTTCGGCCAGCTTTTCACCGGAGCTCAGCACCACAATTCTGTCCGAAATACGCATGATCGCCTTCATATCATGTTCGATCACCATCTGCGTGATGCCGATCTCCTTGATGTCCAGAATCAACTGAATGATCTCCTCGCTTTCGGTGGGGTTCAGCCCCCCCATCACTTCATCGAGCAACAAAAGTTTTGGCTGAGTCGCCAACACGCGGGCGACTTCCAGTTTTTTGCGTTCGCCGATAGGAAGACTTCCGGCCAAAACTTTGGCGCGGTTTTCGAGGCCGACAATTTTGATCCTTTCTATGGCCATTTCGCGGGCGACTTTGAGCGAATTTGTGCGGCACAAGGCGCCGACCATGACGTTGTCCACTACACTCATTTTGGCCAGGGGTCGCACCTTCTGCCAGGTTCTTGCCATACCGAGCTTGCAGACAGCGTCCGGGTGCAGCCCGTTCATGCGATGTCCGTCGAAGATAACGTCACCCTGTGACGGCGGGTAATAACCGGTAATGCAGTTGAACAAAGTGGTTTTTCCAGCGCCGTTCGGGCCGATAAGGCCCATGATCATCCCCTGCGCCATTTCAAAGGAAACATTGGAATTGGCCGCCAGCCCGCCAAAAAACTTGCTGACGTGTTTGATTTCAAGGATAGCCATCAGGCTGCCTCCTTTCGCCGTTTGGCCAAGAGTTTCCGTGCGAATCCCAGAATACCGTCCGGCATGTACAGAATGACGATGACCAGAAGAATGCCATAGATCAGCACATGGGCGTGGGATAACTGATCCTTGAGAAACGCCCCGATCCTGGAGTTCTCGCTGATGATTCCGGAATCTATCAGCGCCTGAGCGATCATGTTGCTGCGCAAAGCTTCGGAGAACGGCACCAGTATCACGGCCCCGATCGCCGGCCCCCAGATAGTGCCGATGCCGCCGATGATGCAGATCATGACGATATGCACTGACAGATCGAGCGCCAGAACGGTGGAAGGGTCAATGAAGCCGACATAGAGTCCGTACAGGCTGCCGGCCATGGATGTAAACACCACAGAAATGGCGAGCGCCGCATTTTTGTAGGTGGTCAGGTTGATGCCCAGCGAGTGCGCTGCATCCTGATCTTCACGGATGGCCTGGAAATAATAGCCAAGTTTGGAGTTTTGCACCATCCATGTCACGATGATGGCGAAAATCAGAATCACCAGCCCGATGTAGTAAAACGGCACCTTGGACATGAAATCGGTAACGACGGCGTTGCCGATTTTAAACGGCGGAATGTCGGTGATCAAAATCCCCTCTGCGCCGTTTGTCAGCCTCAGATTCAGCGCCGTCACCCGAAATATTTCGGCCACAGCGATGGATGCCAGAACGAAATAAGGCCCGCGTAACCGAAAGCAGATGGAACCGACCACCAGGGCGATGGCAACTGCCACCACAACGCCCGCCCATACGCCGTACCACGGCGCGACCTGGTGGTACTGCATCAGGATCAGGGTGGTATAGGCGCCGATACCGAAATAGGCGGCGTGCCCTACGGAGTATTGTCCGGTGTATCCGCCGAGGATGTTCCAGCCCGTTCCCATGATGACGCTGATGAAAATAAGTATCATGATGTGGAGCGCATAGGTGCTTTCCACGAAATTAGGAAGCAGAAAGAGCGCCGTGGCCCCCGCCACCGTCAATAATATCGGAAAAACGCTCGCTCCCCGCATGTTGTGCATGAACGATCTCATACTGTATAAGCCTCCGTCAGTCTTTTGAAGTACCCAGCAAGCCGGATGGCTTGAACAGAAGCACCAGCAGGAATACGATGAAAACGACCACATCTTTCCACCCGGAACCGACATAAACACCGCCGACCGATTCCACGACACCGATCAGAACACCGCCCAGAGTGGCCCCGACAATGCTGCCCATGCCGCCAAGAACGGTAATGACGAACGCTTTAAGGGTAAAAACACTGCCGACCTGAGGATAAATGTAGTAGGTCGGTGAAATGAGCGCTCCGGCCGTACCGGCGAGCGCCGCCCCCAATCCGAAGGCGATAATGGACATCCGCTTGACATTGATCCCCATCAATTGAGCCGCGCTTCTGTCCTGAGCCGTGGCGCGGATGGCTTGGCCTGTGTCCGTCCTGTATAAAAACCAGTACAGAACAGCGGTAATGACCAGCGTGATGGTGAATGAGATGAGCAGCGGCACAGAAATAGACAGCCCCAGCAGACGCAGACTGCTGGAGGAATAGGCCGTGGTCAGGATCCGGTAATCGGATGTGAAAGCCAGCATGACCGTATTGCTCATGACCAGCCCCAGACCGATGGTTAGCAGTATCTGGTTTTGCGGCAGGGCGTCGAGGACGCGGTTGATGAAAAACTTCTGCAAAAATGCGCCATACAAAAACATCAACGGGATGGTCACGATGATCGAAACGAAGGGATCTATGTGAAGCAGCCTGAACAGAAAATACGTCAAATACATGCCGACCATCAACAGATCGCCATGTGCGAAGTTGATGACCCGCATTACCCCGAAAATGATGGTCAGCCCGATACCAATCAGGGCGTAAACGCCGCCGATCAGAATGCCGCTGATCAATGATTGAAAAAATACAGCCATGCGGATGCTCCATGTCAGTGGTGATTTACCGAAAGCGGCTCTTGTCGAGACGGCTTTCGGTAACTTTGCTCATATCTCTTTATTTCTTCCAGCCAGGGAAGGGCCAGACGGGTTTTTTGACGGCGAACTGGGCAGGCCATACAGTCTCGAAATTACCATTCTGGATCTGTTCGACAAGCATCTGCGCCTTGCGTTGATTCTGATATCCATCGTAATCCTGGAAAGAAACTTCTCCAAGGATGCCGTTCCATTTTCCGGTATGCAGTTGTTCCCGCAGTTTTTCCCGATTGTCACCAGACACCGCCGCCGCCTGGCCCATGATCATCATGGACTCGTAAGCGCAGGCTGCATGATAGGTGGGCGCCTTGCCGAATTTTTTCACATATCGGTCAAACCATGCTTTGGAATCGCCCCAGGGAGCATCTTTGGTCCACTGGGTTGAAGAGAAGACACCATTGCTGATTTCTTTCTGGGCCGCGAACTGCGCCACGGAAAACCCTGCGCCCGCACCCAGAAAGGCCATTGGGGACAGCCCGATTTCCTGAGATTGGCGCATCAACAGGATGGCGTCAGCGGCATAAGATACCATAAACACGAGGTCGGGATTGGCCGCTTTGACTTCCGCCAGCGTAGAACGGTAATCCGGCGAGCCTTTGGAATACGCCTGAGCGAATACGATCTTGATACCTTTTTCTTTGGCGATTGTCTCGGCGCTCTTGGCTGCGGAAACACCAAAGTCAGTGTTTTCATTCAGAATCGCCATGGTCTTCGGTTTACCGAGTTTGGTCGCCAAATCCAGAAGAATCGAACCATAATCACCGGTCGTGGCGGACACCCGGTATGTCCATTTCAGATGCTGACGGGTGATTTCTTCTTTTGAAGCCGCGGGGATGAGCAGCGGTATTTTATAGCGTTCCGCCATTTTGGCGTCGGCATTGGAGGTGGCGGATGTGTAAGGCCCGACAATACCAACAACATTGTCACGCGTCGCCAGTTTTTCGAGGGCGGCCATGGATTTTTCGGGTTTTCCCATATCGTCTTCCTTGATTAAATCCACATCCACGCCCTTGCCTTTCAAATCTTCAATGGCCAGAATGACGCCATTGCTCAAATTCTCTCCGATAGGCGCTTCCGATCCGGTGATAGAATTGATAAAACCGAGCTTAATGCTCTTTGCCATGACGATGGATGGGACCATCACCGCCACTGTCAACACCATCATCAATGCCAGTACTCTTTTCATGGTTGCTCCTCCTGTTCTTGTTGTATGAAAACATCTGATAAGGGTCATCATGATGCAGCAACATGCAGAAAAAGTGCCATAGTAAACGAGATGGTTGCTTCCGGCAAGCGAAAATGTGAACCCTGCTATGGTTTGTGATACCATATCATTTTTAAATTCTCGTGAATCACTGGGTTTCATTCAGATGGCTGAAATACGCCATGCTCTGGCGGATTTCAGCCGCTTTGATATTGTCGCAGGCGCATCCCTGTGTGGTTGCCCTTTACGGGAGCATGTTCTATTATGAGAAACCGGCAGAGGAATTTGCGGTTTATGACCATTCAAGTATAGCCATGATGGATTGGTACAATAATCGCATGACTCGAAACCTGTTCCGACCATTTATTTCCCCGATCATGAAGGAGATACGAACGCCAATGAATCCATTCGAAAAAGAAGTGCTTCAATACCACATGGAACCCAGACCCGGCAAGATCGCCGTCGTTCCCAGCAAACCCTGTCTGTCTCAGCAGGATCTCTGTCTGGCTTATACCCCTGGCGTTGCGATTCCCTGTCTGGAAATTCAGAAAAACGCCGATTTTTCTTTTGATTACACATCCCGTGGTAATCTGGTCGGTGTCATTACCAATGGTACGGCGGTGTTGGGGTTGGGCAACATTGGGCCTCTGGCCGGCAAGCCGGTCATGGAAGGAAAGGCCGTTTTGTTCAAGCGCTTTGCCGATATTGACGTGTTCGACATCGAACTCGATACGAAAGATCCCGACGAGTTTATCCGGATGGTCAAACTTCTGGAACCCACGTTTGGCGGCATCAATCTGGAGGATATTCGGGCGCCCGATTGTTTTTACATCGAAGAAGAACTCAGAAAGCAGATGAACATTCCGGTGTTTCATGACGATCAGCACGGAACCGCGATCATTTCCAGCGCCGGTTTGTTGAATGCCTGCATTCTGACAAACCGGAAAATGGAGAATCTGCGCATCGTGGTCAACGGCGCCGGCGCCGCGGCCATTGCGAGCGCGGAACTCTACATTCAGTTGGGATGCCGTCGGGAAAACATTATTCTTCTCGATTCCCACGGTGTCATTTACAGGGGCAGAGAAGTCGGAATGAATCCCTACAAGGAAGCCTTTGCCGTGGATACGGAGCTTAGAACCCTTGAAGAAGCGGCCCATGGCGCCGATGTCCTTGTTGGCCTGTCCGTCAAAGGGGCCTTTACCCCTGACATCCTCAGGCAGATGCGGGAAAAACCCATTATTTTCGCACTGGCCAACCCGGATGCGGAAATTGATTACGATGAGGCCAAGAGGGTTCGTCCGGACGCCATTGTTGCGACCGGGCGTTCCGATTACCCCAATCAGGTCAACAATGTGCTGGGGTTCCCCTTTATTTTCAGAGGCGCTCTGGATGTTCGGGCCAAAGCGATCAATGGGGAGATGAAACTGGCGGCGGTTCGCACCCTTGCCGAATTGGCCCGTGAAGATGTGCCGGATTCGGTGATCCGCGCCTACGGCGGCAAAACCATGCGTTTCGGAACCGAGTATATCATTCCCAAACCGCTGGATTCCCGTGTGTTGCTCAAGGTCGCGCCTGCGGTTGCGGCGGCGGCGGTTTCCAGCGGGGTGGCCCGTGTTGGTATTCCGAGTTCCAACGTTTATTTGCAGGCGCTCGAAACCAGGCTGGGGCCTGAACGGGAAGTGATGCGCAAAATCATTTTCAGCGCGCAGCAAAATCCCAAACGAATTGTCCTGCCGGAAGGCGATCATCCCACCATTCTTCGGGCGGCGCATCAGGTGGCGCAGGAAGGCATCGCCATTCCGCTGCTGTTGGGCAATGAGGACGAAATCCGAGTCATGGCGACAGAGATGAGTATTCCCCTGGATGGCATTGAAATTCTGGATCATCTGAAAAGCCCGCTGTTTGAAAAATTTGCAGATAAGCTGTTTCATATGCGGGCGCGCAAGGGCTGGTCCACCGCGGAAACGCGATGGCAGTTGAGAAATCGTCTTGTGTTTGGCGCCATGATGGTTCAC
The DNA here is from genome assembly GCA_021778975.1 of Deltaproteobacteria bacterium. Classification (GTDB taxonomy): domain Bacteria; phylum Desulfobacterota; class Desulfobacteria; order Desulfobacterales; family Desulfatirhabdiaceae; genus RAAP-1. The sequence goes on along the minus strand of JAJYBO010000006.1, from coordinate 11,334 downwards.
GAAGGGCTGGTGCACGGGCAGGTGCATGGCATCAGCCGCACTTATCCGGATTCCATTCGCCCGATGCTTCAGGTGATTCCCAAACGGGTCGGGGTATCGAAGGTGTCCGGTATTTACATGATGATCTTCAGGGAGCGCACCCTGTTTATGGCTGACACCACCGTGAATATCAATCCGAGTTCCGAAGATCTGGCCGAAATCGCGATTCTTTCCGCGGAAATGGTGCGTTTTTTCGATATCAGGCCTGTCATCGCGATGCTGTCGTTCTCCAATTTCGGCTCGACCCGTCATCCGGATGCCGAACGGGTTAAGAATGCGGTGGAAATCGCTCGCCGGCGTAATCCAGATCTGGTCATTGATGGAGAAATGCAGGCGGATACCGCGATGTCCAAAGATATACTCAACCGGCTTTATCCATTCAACCGGCTGGGATCGCCCGCCAATGTGTTGATATTCCCCAATCTGGATGCGGGAAATGCCGCTTACAAGCTTCTGAACCATTTGGGCGGTGCAAAGGCCGTCGGCCCTTTCCTGATGGGAATCAGCAAACCCTTCAATGTCCTTCAGCGGGATACGGATATGGAAAATGTGGTGAATGTCATCGCGTTTACTGTGACGCAAGCGCGATAGAAAGCGAAAAAGATGAGAAGCCAAAGGGGCAAGAACAGCGGATGCGCTTCCTGCCCCTTTGGTGGTGAGGATGTCATTTTTTAGGCGCGGCTACAGGGGCTTCCGAAGCTGGTTTGAAGAGTTTGCCAAAAAAATCGCTGACGCCGGACGGAAGCCACCACAACGATACGCTGGTCGGAAGTTTGCCGTCGGTTTTGTTGCCGAAGGCTCTGAGCGCATCCGCACTGGCAAGCGCCTGAATGGTGGCGGTGTAAGGTCCTAATTTCTGGGCGATTGCCTCGTCCTGTGTTGCGATATACCGCCGGTTGATCGCATCCTGGATGGTGTGGTCAAAGGAGAATGTGTCCGCCCATCCAATATAGTCGAGCGTAATGCCCACTGTTTTAAGATATTTTTCAAGGCTCGTTTGAACGCTTGTCATGATCTGTTCCGCCTGAGCGTTTGCCTCGTCAAAGGAACGTTTGGTGAATTCATTGCCCAGCAATGCCTGCACCTTGTCTTTGACAACCGTATCCATGACTTCCGTCAGGCTGCGGCCATAATATACGGAGGTGAAAATGACTTCCGGCCTCGTGCGATCCCCTATCGGCGGCTTTACCCCGAAACGGTACAGAAACTTGGGCGAGTCATCTTCCGTAACGGATGCTGCAACCGAAATACCAACCGTGATGTTGAGACCCTCTTTGCTTTGAACCGGAAAACCCTCGTTTTTTGCTGAAGTTCCCCGATTGGAGGAGCTGACCCATTCCCGGTTGTAAGGGGTGCGGTCCACAATAATCAGACGGCCCGCCGGCACATAATAATTGCTGAAAAACCCCGAATTTTCCAGTTTGGTATGCGGGATAACAAAGCGTTTGGCGGCAATCTTGTTGGCCCTCAGATAATCCTCGGAGCCGAACTGACTCTGTCCGCCCTTGTTATCGCCGACATCCGGAATGTAGAAGGCCGATTCGTTCGGCAGAATGAAATACGGCTCTGCATAGTCTGACTTGTCGTAGTAGGCGAACGCCTTTGTCCCGCTTAAAAACAACAGGGCGATGAGTATCACAACCGGAATTTTGCGATGTCTCAACAGGGACTGGACAGGTTTCCACCATATCCATATCAGAACCGCCAGGAACACAATGGAGGGAATGCCGCCCAGGTTGCTGAAAAAGTTCATTCCGAATCGGGATACCACATACGCGGTATCGCTGTTTTCAAACTGGTTTCCGGCAATCTTGCCGGAGGCTATCGTTCCCACGGATGTCAGCAGAAAGTTTATCCATCCATAAACGAAGATGGCAATGATGGTGATAATTCCGCGAAGCGCACAATCGCCCGCCCTGTTCCCCGATGTGGTTTCGGTATCCATCGCTCACTTCCTTTCATCAATGTAGTGGATATCATAAAAACAGAACGCTAACGGTATTTCGGCCAGTGATGACGATCATCACGGCATTGGTGGAAGACGGTTGAAACCATATTGAACGAGACCGAGATCAGCGACCTGTCGCGTAATCGAGATCCGCCATTCTTTGACAATACAGATAAGACGCCTGTACCAGGCTGCTTTTCGCCTGGGTCAGAGCCAGTTCCGCATCGCTGTATTCAATGGCGTTGCCAACGCCATTTCGGTAGCGGCCATCCGCCAGCTCCATATTTTCTTTGGCCTGACGCAAAGCCAGCTCCGCGGTTTTGATGGATTCAGCGGTCTCTTTCACGCCCAGGTAGGCTGTGGAAACTTCGTTGAACACCAGAAGCTCTAACTGGCGCTGTTGGGATTCGAGCTTGCCGATCTCGGCCTGAGACTCCGCGATTTTCCCCTCGACCCGATGGCCGGTGAACAGCGGCCATGTGGCATTGACGCCGATTTGCCAGACATCTCGGAGCGGATAATCATTGCCGTTAATCAGCCCGAAAGAATTGACGTTCTGCCATCCGCCGCTGGCTTTGGCGGTAATGGACGGCCAGTGACCGGCTTCGGAAGACTTGAGCTGCGCCTGCGCCGCCCGGATCTGATCTTTCAGTACGGCAAATTCGGGTCGGTGGGCATCGGCCGCTTCCACCAGCGCCTCCACCGGCTGAAGATCGTCTGAAGGGGGGGATACGACATCCGCAAGGTGGTAAGAGCCTTCGATCGGTGGGCCTCCCAGCAGACTTTCAAGATCGTACCGGGAGGATCGCATCGCATATTCCGCGTGAATGAGGTTTAAACGGCTGTTGGCCACGCCAACTTCGGACTTGGTGACGTCAATTTTGGGGCGTACGCCTTCTTTGAAGAAAGCCCTGGCCTGATCCAGATGTTCTTCCTGAATCCGGACGGATTCCCGGTTGACCTGCACCAGACTTTGCCGTTTCAGAACCTCGAAGTAGCTTTTGGTAACATCGCGTTTTGTGTCTGCAATCGTCTTGTTTACGGCTTTTTCGCTGGCGGACAGTCCGAAGCGACTTTGTTCCACCCTGCCGCTGGTTTGTCCGAAATCGTAAAGATACTGGGATATGGACAGCGCACCGAGAATATCGTTATCCTGATAGCGGTACAAAGAGCCGTTGAAGAAATTGATCATCCACTGGTTGCGCCGGGTATATCCGGCAGTGGCGGCAAGCTGGGGCAGATAGGCGGAATATGCCTGGGTAACACGGCCGCGGGAAGCCTCGACCTCTTGCTGGGATATGGCGATGGCCGGGTTTTTGTTCAGCGCGATGGTGACGATCTGATCCAGTGTCAGGACTGTGTCGTCCGCCTGAGCGGAACATGTCCACCCTGCCCACATCAACAACAAGGCGGCAATCATACGGACGGGCCGGATATTCACGAAAAAATCCTCCTTCAGGATATTATGCGACCCACTGTTTCACCAGAGCCGCTTTTTCATTGGCCCTGGCCATGATATCATCCGCATTAAGGGTCAGCAGCTTCCGGTCTTTCATCACCAGTTTGCCGTTGATGATGGAATGACGCACATCCGCGCCGGAAGCCGCATATACCAGGTGAGAATACGGATTATACATGGGAGTCAAATGCGGTTTGGCAGTATCCACAACGATGATGTCCGCCTTTTTACCGGGTTCCAGCGAGCCGATGATGTCGCCCATGCCCAGCGCCCTGGCGCCATTGCAGGTAGCCATTTTCAGAACCGTGACCGCGTCCAATGCTGTTGGGTCCATTTGGGCGATCTTCTGAAGCTTGGCAACCGTGTCCATTTCTTGAAACATGTCCAGGTTATTGTTGGAGGCGCATCCATCCGTACCCAGCCCCACAGTGAGACCTCTTGCGATGAGGGTGGCGATGGGAGAGACGCCGCTTGCCAGTTTCATGTTGCTTTCCGGATTGCTGACAATGTTGACGTGATGTTGTGTCAGTCGTTCGATTTCGGAATCGTTTATATGAACGCAATGATCGGCGATGAGATGCGGCCCCAGGATACCGAGTGATTCGAGATGCTCTACAGGTAATTTTCCGTAACGGTTCTGGATTTCCGCCACTTCTGTTTGGGTTTCCGCCAGATGGATCACCAGCGGAACGTTATGACGTCGAGAAATGGCATGGGCGGTGCGGAGCAGCTCCGGGCTGCACGTATAGGGCGCATGGGGTTCGACCGCGATGGAAACCAGCGGATCGTCTTTCCATTTCTCGATCAGATGTTCCGTATAAGCGAAGCCGTTTTCAATGGCCCCGTAATGGGGAGATGGAAAATCGTAAAGCACTTCGCCGACCAGACTTCTCATGCCGGATTCTTGAGAGGCTTTGGCGACTTCGTCTTCGAACAGATACATGTCGCAGAACGTGGTGACGCCGGAATATATCATTTCCGCACAGGCCAGAAGCGCGCCGACATGCACAAAATCTGCATCTATCCGGCTTTCCGCAGGAAAAATATAACCGGTCAGCCATTCCATGAGGGGCAGGTCGTCGGCAAGCCCTCTGAAGAGGGTCATGGCGGTATGGGTATGGCCGTTGACAAGCCCCGGAAGGATAATGCCTCCTTGCGCATCGAGGGTCACATCGCTGGCTACGGATGCGGTTTTAGGGCCGACATATACGATGGCGTCTTTCCGGATGGCGACCATGCCGTCGGAGATGATCTGGCGCTGCGGATCCATCGTCAGGATCAGGCCGTTGTGAACCAGAATGTCACAATCGTGTATCGTGGGTGCTGTCATGTCGTTTCCGTTTATTGTCTCAACTGGCGTTCCGCCCATACCGCCAGTTCTTCCCGGTAAATTTTGGCGTTATGCCGAACATCCACCGGAAAGTTCTTGTGAAACAAAATGGTGTCTATACCACGGGTCAGCACGTTTTGGGACGCCAGCTCCAGAAGCTCATGCTCGACGTCGCCGCCGTGGAGGGCGGCATTGTTCTGGTGTGTCTGGATGCAAATGACCGGTCTCTGCTTGGGAGGTTTGCCGACGCCAACCAGCGCGCTGCGCATGACATCCGGATGGTTGTTGAAAACAGCTTCACATGGAATGGTGTAAAGGGTTCCTGAAGGGGTTTGAACCCGGTGATTTTTTCTGCCGCAGAACCATATCCGGCCCTTGGTATCCATCCAGCCCAGATCGCCCATGCGATGCCACACATCTTTGCCGTCATGGATTTTGTGTAAACTGTCGGCGTCGCGGTTTTCGAAATATCCGCGGCTGACCAGATCGCCTTTCACCACAATTTCACCGATTTCAGCCGGGGGTACGATCAAATCTTCGCTCCAGCGTGCAATGGGCGCGTCGCCGATCTTGATGATCCGCACCTGAATATCTTCGATGGGGCGTCCAACGCAGACGCCATATCCCTTTTCGGTCAATTTTCGGGTATCGGACAGAATTTCATCGCTGGCGATGGAGAGCACCGGAACCGCTTCGGTTGCGCCGTAAGGCGTGTGTACCTGGGCGTTGTCGCAGAGCAGGTGACTGAACTGTTCGATATTGGCGGGCGATACCGGTGCGCCTGCCGATACCACCCGTTTGAGAGATGGCAGTTTGATGTTGTTTTGTTTACCGAATTTGCCGACCCGATCCAGAAGGGCAGGGGATGCGAACATGTTGGTGACCCCCTGATTGATGATGGCTTCGATAATTTTTTCCGGATCTACCCGGGCAGGTTGTGTGGGATCCATGTCGGGGATGACGGCCGTCATGCCCAGGGCCGGATCGAAAAGTGCGAACAGCGGAAATGTCGGCAGGTCAATTTCATCGCTGTCAATTTGAAAGTGCGCCTGAATGCGCCGAATTTGCGCATCGAAGTTTTCATGGGTATAGACGACGCCTTTGGCGGGCCCGGTGCTGCCTGTGGTAAACAAAATGGCGGCGGTTTCATGCTTTGGCACAGGAACCGGTGGATACGGCTGCCACTGAGTTGTCCTGAGATTTTTCAGGGTGTCGCCTCCCCAAAACCACTTGGACCCCACGGTGACACATTTTTTGACCGTCTTGAACGCTGATGGATGCCATTTCCTAAACGCATGGGCTTTGGAGATGCCGATGAACGCTTCGGGTTTGCTCTCTTTCATGCAGGAAAGAAGTCTCGGTATCCCCATACCCGGATCCACCACCACCGGTACGGCGCCGGTTTTGAACAATGCAAAGACCAGCGCGAAAAAATCGAGACCCGGGGGCGTCATCAGTACGGTGCGAACCCCTCGTGTGATGCCGATGGATTCGAGGCCGATGGCCAGGCAGTCGGATTCCATATCCAGTTGCCGAAACGTCAGTTGGGTGTAGGTGACTCTGCCATCCTCATCTCTGCCTGCCGGAAATACGACCGCCCGTTTATATGGCTGAATTCGCGCCATATAATTCAGATGAGAAGCGATATTCATCGTTTGAGAGTCGGATTTGGGTTGAAGTTCTATTGTCATCCGGAAATCCGTAATTTTATATGAATTGGAGGACATGGCCTCCGAGCCGATATTCAGTCTGTTTTGATGCTGTCAGATTGTGGAAAAACTGTGGCAGGTTACATCAGGAAACCGGAGTTTTCAAGAAGTTTAACACTTTTTCCAGAATCAGATGCGGGATATCTTCGAGCAGGTAGTGCCCTGCCTGGGGATATTCATGCACCTGCGCGTTCGGAAACCGCCGGCGCCATTCTTCCAGGTAATCCATATCGAAAACGAAATCATGGACGCCCCAGCAGATCAGCATCGGAATGCCGGAAAGCTTTTGGAGATGTTCGTCAATGTATTTGATGTCGGGGTAACTGGGATCCGCGGGGTGCAGAGGAATATCCTCGACAAATTTCAGGGTGGCCAGGCGGTGATTCCAGGAATCATAGGGGGCGATCAGTCCTTTTTGCACACTTCGATCCAGCCGGGTGTATGGCGCCATAACCAGTGCGGCTCTGGCGAAAAGATTGCCTCCCAACACCGCAATTCTGGCAAAGGAACGAAATTGTCTCAGCAGTTGGAGGCGCAGGGGCAGTTTTTTCCCACGAGGCGGAAAAAAGGCCGCGGTATTGAGCAGGATGATCCGTGAAATGGTGTCCGGATGCCGCAGCGCGTACCCCATGCCGATGGCGCCTCCCCAGTCATGCAGGATCAGTGTGATCGGGCGATTCAGGCCCAGGTGCGCCAGCAGGAATTCCAGATCGTCTATGCGGGAGGACAGTCTGAAGTCGTAGCGATCTTCCGTGGGTTTATCCGACAGTCCGCAACCGATATGATCGGGGACGATGCTGCGATAATGTGGTGACAGCCCCGCCACCAGATTTCGGAAATAAAACGACCATGTGGGATTGCCGTGTACCATGACGACAGGATCGCCCTGGCCTTCATCCAGATAGTGGTAGTTGAATTCGCCAATCTTCACGAAATGAGATGTGAACGGATACAGTTGGCCCAATTCGGGCAGGTGTAACGATATTTGGGGTATTGTAGGATTGCGCATGTGGTTTCGGTAACAGTGTAGAGGGCGAACTTGAGGCGCCGGTGATGCTTATGGATTTTGGCATCCTATCGAACGGAACCAGCGCCAGCGCGTCATTCGGATTGGTTGAAATTGGAAAAAAAAAGTGGCGTAAAATACGCCACTTTTTTTTGAGTTGTCTTAAAAATCAAGCCTTATTTTTGGGCAGGCGCAGGGGCCGGAGCGGGTGCAGCCGGTGGTGCGGGCGCTGGAGCGGGTGCGGCCGGAGCTGCAGGGGCTGGAGCGGGCGCAGCCGGAGCTGCAGGCGCTGGAGCGGGTGCTGCCGGTTTTGCCGGAGCCGGAGCCGGAGCCGCCGGTTTTGCAGGCGCCGGAGCTGCAGGCGTCGCTTTTATCGCATGAACCCACATACCGTGCAGCGTCAATTCTGCTGTCTCACCATTCTTAAGCGTTTCCGCGTCTTTTAGAGCAGCCTTTGTCACATGGTAAACGTGAACTTTTCCATCTACCTTCACTTCCAGCAACACGCCTTTTTTGGCTTTTTCAACTTTGACTACCTGAACCTTTACGGTCTTGGTCTCAACTTTTTTTTCAGCTTTTTTGGGCGCTGCCATTGCCATTGTGGTAAATGTCAGTGCAAATGCAAATGCTGCTACTACGGACATTAACTTTTTCATTACTGGGTTACCCTCCTTCTTTTGTGTTTTAAAAAATGAAATGATAGGAAACTGCTCCTATGGCTGCGAAAACTACATCAAGAGTTTTTGGCTGTCAACAACTAATCAGTCACCACTCAACCCCCAGCAGCATACAGTTCAGCCCGCTGCCGATGCCGAAAAATCCAACGCGGTCGCCATTTTTCAGAAAGCCGCGCTCGTCGGCGATGGCTGCCGTCAGGGGCAGCGATACCGTCCCCATGTTTCCCAGGTGCGGATAGGTGACAAAATCCTTCTCGACGCCAATCCCCAGAGCGTCGAGAATGGTCTTTTGATGAGTTGACCCCACCTGATGGCAGATGATTTTATCGGGAGCTGTCCACGGTATTTTTTCCCTGAATTTCCGGTAGGTTTCAATCCCCAGGGCGACGCCATGTTGCAGCACGCCGGCGGCGTCGGTCTCCATCACCATCGGCAGGCTCGCTGGAATTCCGGTGTCCGGCCCCCAGCAGCAGAGCCTGTGATGCTGTACGGCGTTTTGCACGACGCCGCCGACCAGGCGATGCCCCCGGGCGGAAACGTCCGCACGGGTCAGCAGAACCGCCACGGCGCCGGAGCCGCCCGTCAGCGTGGCAACGGTGTTTCGGAACACCGCCATGTCGCGGGTATCCAGCATCCGCTGAATGCTGATGTCCATGATCTGCCGGGAAGATTCGCAGGAAACCACCAGCCCGGCGCGGACAATTCCCAGTTCGATGGCGCAGGCAATCTGAATCATGCCGTTCAATACCCCCAGACAGGCGTTGGAGATATCCTGCACCAGCGCCTGGGGGCCAAGTCCCAGAGACTGCGCCACCGCGCAGGCGGTTGCGGGTTCCAGATGATCCCGGCAGACCCCGGCGTAAATCAGCATATCTACCTGTTCCGGTGAAACGGCGGAAGACTGAAGCGCTTTTTGGGCGGCGCGCGCCGCGCCCTCATACATGTGAAATCCCGGATCCCAGAACCGGCGCTCCCGAATGCCGGTAATCATCTCCAATTGGCCTTTCTGAAAATGCAGCGTCTGATACAGCGGTGTCAGGCGATTTTCGATGTCTTCGGATGTCAGTACATTGGGCGCCAGCTCGTACCCGATGGCGTTGATATAAACAGAAGTAAATTGCATGGTAAACTCGTTACAGGGGTTATGAATTACGAAGTATTCGGATGCCGAACCGGTTCATTTCATAAATGGGCAGCCCATCCACACTCAAAATCCCATCGGCAATGAGCCAGGGAGACGGAGAGGTTTCCTGCTGCATGACCACGGCTTCCACGGCAACGCTGCGGTTTTCGGGGATGACCTGTCCCCGGTACGTCCAGGCGTGTTCCATTCCGGTTACCAGTGAAAACCGGTGATCCGGAACTTGCTCCGGCCATTTGGCGATAGCGATGCACTTGATAAGCTGCATCAGCGCCTCGATTCCCAGAGAACCGGGCCACACCGGATCCTGGTAAAAATGGGCATGAAAAAACCACTCGTCCGGACGCACGGTCTTTTCGCCCCGGATATACCCCAACCCGTGCGGCCCGCCGTCTGAAATGAATTTCGTGACAGCGTCCATCATGCGCAGCGCTCTGGCGGGCAGCGTCATGTGCGGGGGAAAAACCTTCGAACCCCGCGATGTATCCTCCGGAGAAAACGGCGGCATATCCGGAAGCGCGAATGCCTTGCCGTGTGCATTTTCAGCCGCGGGTTTCCAGGTTTCGGCGCCGCGCAGTCCCTTTTGTTGCTTCAGGGCTTCCGGCGTAAAAAATCCGAACGTGGTGTGGCCGTCATAGATCATCTGGTTTTTCGACATTACCTGAAAGTCGAAAGATTCGATAATCATATCACCGGCCGCCGACACCTGTGTCATGCGGCACCGCATGGTGAGCGTTCCGGTATCCGGGAAAACATCTTGGTGGATCATGCCCGTACCGCCGAGATTCCGGAAATGAAGGTCTTTTGGATTCGATAGAGAGGATCCCACATACGCGGCCAGCCACCCGCAGGGTTGAAGTGCGATTTCCAGAAGTACGGCAAAGGGCATAATACCGGCGCCATCCGCCTCGAAATACCAGTCTGACGGTGATACGTCATATTCCGCGGTAATCCAGCCGCCGGGTTTGAGAACAAATGCCGGCGGCTCCGTGTGCACCACCCGATCCATGAACAGGTATGGCGGGCCCGGAAGCCTGGCCAGAAAACGGCCGCTGTCGAAGGACTGAAATGCTTCTCCGAAAGCATCTGACGGTTTTCCGATGCAAAAAGCCAGAATCTGCCGGTGGGTCATATACAGGGCTGAAGGGCTTCCGGCGATATTCGGGCTTTCTGAACCGGGGCCTTTCGGCGTCATGACTTCAGACGTTATTCGACGGTTTTCCGAAAGCCGGTTTTTCCAGAAAGTCTCGATTTCTGACCGGGTGACGCCGGTCATTTTCATGGATATGCTGCGGAATAAAACGATGTCGCGTCCGTCCGCCGTCATCAGGGCGTCGGCGATCACGAAAGGCTCCGGCATGTAGCCCAGTTCGCGGATTTCGATGGTATATACCACCTGGCGGGTGCGCGGGGTCACCGGCCCCCGGCATTTCAGAACGCTCTGAACCCCCGGAACCGGCTCAAAACAGACGCCGGGCGTCTCGCTGACCCATCCCAGCCGCTGGATGAACACCCGCAGGGTGTGTGCGCAGCATTCGTACATCAGCGTTCCGGGCATGACGGGATCGTCCACGAAATGACAGGTCAGAAACCAGTCATCCGGATGGATGTCCGCCTGACCGCGGATCATCCCCAGACCGTAACGCCCGCCGGAAGGCTCCAGACTCAGTATCCGGTCGTTCAGGCGCATGCGTCCGCCGGGGAGCCGAAGCGAATCCGGAAGACGGATGCCGTCGAAGTCCCTGCCGAAACATGCCGAAAGATTTCCCGCGCGCAGCGCCTCCACCTGGGCGTCGCCGTAGGATTCGGCCGCCGCCATCGGAACCGGCGGTTTCCAGTCCGCAGGCCTCTTGCCGGAAACCGGCCGGCGCTCGTCCTCGGTCAGGATGATGCCGCCCGAATTTTCCACCTCTTCGGCGGTAAAAAAGCCCGCGCAGCCGCTGGTCATCGTGATGAGAAGCTCCCGTCCGATATAGCCCCGGAAGCTGAAAAAAAAGAGCCAGGTATCATTTTGGCGCACAAAAC
>JAJYBO010000180.1 GCA_021778975.1 Deltaproteobacteria bacterium | reverse complement strand
GAGACCATTAATATGAGAGACGCCGCCCCCACCTTACGATACAGCGATTGGGTCATAACCTTTAGCCTTAAAAGATACCGGTGCGAATGTAGATGCAGAAAACGGCTGTGTTCCAGAAATACCGTGCGGATGTCTATAACAGAATCCCGCCGACAACTCAAAACCAATATCCGGTATCTGCCAGTGGCAGTTCTCAAAATTGACATCAAAATGCAACTGCTTATTATTAAATCACTAAAATGTAAGTTTTCAGAAAAAATATTACGGAGGGAAAAGTATGAAATTTGATAAATTTACCCTGAAATCTCAGGAACTCATACAAAACGCTCAGTCCACGGCGTCCCGGCAGAACAACCAGTATATCGAGCCGGAGCATCTGCTGAGCGCCATGCTGGAAGAACCCCAGGGTATCGCCGCGTCCATTCTGCGAAAACTGGGTATATCGCCTCAGAGCGTTTCCAATCAATTGACGATGGCCATGGACCGGCTGCCTAAAGTGACGGGGGTTTCGGAAGTATATCTTTCCGGCCGCAGCAATACCATACTGAATGCGGCGTTTGCCGAAGCCGATAAAATGAAGGATCAGTACGTCAGTATCGAGCATATTCTATTGGCGATATCTGATGAAAAAGCCGGAGATGCGATAAAGATTCTGCGCCGTAACGGCATTACCCGCGAAGCGATTCTCAAGGTGCTGATGGATATCCGGGGAAACCAGCGCATCACGGATCCCAATCCCGAAGAAAAATACCAGGCGCTGGAAAAGTTCAGCCGGAATCTGACGGATCTGGCCCGGCTGGGAAAACTGGATCCGGTCATCGGCCGGGATGACGAAATCCGGCGCGTGGTGCAGGTTCTGTCTCGCCGCACCAAGAACAACCCCGTCCTGATCGGCGAGCCCGGCGTCGGCAAAACCGCCATCATCGAAGGGCTGGCCCAGCGGATTGTCGCCGGAGACGTGTCCGAAACCCTGAAAAACCGGCGTCTGGTGGCGCTGGACATGGGCGCTCTGATTGCCGGCGCCAAGTACAGAGGCGAGTTTGAAGATCGTCTGAAGGCGGTTTTAAAGGAAGTGGAAGCCGCTGAAGGTGAAGTGATTCTTTTTATTGATGAGCTGCACACCCTGGTGGGCGCTGGCGCCAGCGAAGGCTCGATGGACGCCTCCAACATGCTCAAACCCGCTCTGGCAAGAGGCACCCTGCGCTGCGTCGGGGCCACCACCCTGAATGAATACCGGAAATACATCGAAAAAGACGCGGCGCTGGAAAGACGGTTTCAGCCGGTTCTGGTCAAGGAACCTACGGTGGAAGACACCATCGCCATCTTGCGGGGTCTCAAGGAAAAGTATGAGGTGCACCACGGCGTCCGCATCAAGGATTCCGCCATCGTATCCGCCGCGACCCTGTCGAACCGCTATATCGCGGATCGGTTTCTGCCGGATAAGGCCATTGATCTGATTGATGAGTGCGCCTCCAAACTCCGGATCGAAATTGACAGCATGCCTACCGAAATTGATGAAATCCAGCGCCGGATGACCCAACTGCAAATCGAACGGGAAGCGCTGAAAAAGGAAACGGACGACGTCTCCCGGAAGCGGCTGGAAAAGCTCGAAGCGGAACTGGGAGGTCTGAACGAGGAAAACGTGCAGATGAAGGCGCACTGGCATAACGAAAAAGACCTCATTCAGAACATCCGGCGCATCAAAGAGGAGCAGGAGCATCTAGGCGTCGAGGAGCAGCAGGCGCAGCGGGAAGGCAATCTGGCGAAGGTGGCGGAAATCCGCTACGGCAAGGCCACGGAGCTGCAGCGCCGGTTGAACGAGGCGAATGAAAAGCTGACCGCGCTTCAGAAAGACGGCAAGATGCTGAAAGAAGAAGTGGATGACGAGGACATCGCCGAAGTGGTGTCCCGCTGGACTGGCATACCGGTCAGCCGGATGCTGGAAGGAGAGCGGGAGAAGCTGGTGCATATGGAAGATCGCCTCAGCCTTCGGGTGATCGGCCAGAAAGAAGCGATCGAAGCCGTTTCCAACGCCGTGCGCCGCGCCAGATCGGGTCTTCAGGATCCCAACCGGCCCGTCGGCTCCTTCATTTTCATGGGGCCGACCGGCGTCGGAAAAACCGAACTGGCCAAGGCGCTGGCGGAATTCATTTTCGACAGCGACCAGGCCATGGTGCGGATTGATATGTCCGAATACATGGAAAAGCATTCGGTGTCGCGTCTGATCGGTGCGCCTCCGGGTTATGTGGGATACGACGAAGGCGGCTATCTGACCGAGGCGGTGCGGCGGCGGCCCTATTCGGTGGTGCTGTTTGACGAGATCGAAAAGGCGCATCCCGACGTCTTCAATGTGCTGCTTCAGATTCTGGATGACGGACGGATGACCGACGGCCAGGGCAGAACCGTTGACTTCAAGAACACGCTGATCATCATGACATCCAACATCGGCAGTCAGTGGATTACAGAATTGGGCGAATCCCAGCGGGAAGAAATGGAGCGGCGGATATCCGAAGCCCTGCGCGCCAGTTTCAAGCCCGAATTCTTGAACCGGATTGATGAAACCATTATTTTCCATAACCTGACGACCGTCGAAATACGGGAAATTGTCAGACTTCAGATACAGCGGCTTGAAAAACGGCTGACGGAGCGCCGCATCGTTCTGGACATCACTGAAAGCGCCCAGAATCTGATCGTGGACAAAGGATATGATCCCACCTACGGGGCGCGGCCGCTGAAGCGGGCGATTCAGAAATACCTCGAAAATCCACTGTCCATGGAAATCCTGAAGGGCCGGATCCCGGACGGCTGCACGGTGCGCGCGGAAGCCGAAGGCGATCATCTGGCGTTCACGCAGGTATAAACGGAGCACGGCGGCGTAACGGATTATTTTTTGAGCTTGTTGCGCCGCCGTCCCCGGTCAGTCTGCTTCGCCGCAGCCCCCTCCCCGCTCCCCCATTTCGGTAATCAGGTGATCCACCAGCGCGGCATTGAAGATGTCGTGGGACTGCGTACTCATTTCGATGCGCCAACCGTTGTCATGGCGGCGAGTGAATGTCTTGTGGTGTATCTGCTGATCGGCGGCGTTTCGATGCGAGAACTTCAGGCTGTCCACGAACAGATAGATCGGGACATGGTGCAAATGACACATGCCGACGATACTGCCGGCGCCGGCGGCGGCCACCACCTGGTTATCCTGTGTAATGGATATCGCCCCCAGAAAAAACCGGGTGGCTTCTTCCACAAAATGCCCCAGAGAATATTCAGGAACCGTCCGGATGGCAATGCCGGCCCGGGTGAGCGGGAGGATCACCTGACGGGTTTTCCGGATATCCTGCTTCAGCACGATGACCCGGAACCGGCGTCCGGACGCTTTGGCCTCAAGTAAAATCCGCAGCACTGTCGAGCTGACGGAGTGAAGAAAAATGACATCGTCGTCCGCGACACAGGAAAGCCCGTATTGCACCAGCTCTCGCCGGTGATTTTCGATACAGGCGATGTTATCCGCCAGTATGCGGTCCGCCGCTTGCCGGACTTCAACAACATCTTTTCCGTAACAAGGCCGGATTTCGGACTCGAACCGCTCCATGAGGTGAATCAGAGGGATCACCCGCGGTTCGGTATGGTTGATAGCGCCGGACACTTCGATAATTTGCCGCGGGATCTCGTCCGCACGGCATTTCAGCAACCTCAATGACCGGCGCAGACATTCCAGGGCCATGATGGTCGTCTGAGTGCTTCCCAGAACGTCTTCCTGCTCCCGGAACAAGCGGTTCAGAATGTCCATGTCTTTGCGGGATGTTTTTTTCATAGGGACGCCCACAGGAAAATAGTCAGGTAAACGGAGCAAAGCATCAGGGATATCAGCGTGACCGCGCCGCTGGCCTTGAAAAACTCGAAAAACGAAATCTCGTATCCCTGGCGTTTGGCCATATCGGCGGAAACGATATTGGCGGAAGCGCCGATCAGGGTCAGGTTGCCCCCAAAGCAGGCCCCCAGAGACAGCGCCCACCAGAGGATGTGATGCGGAATCGGCGTATGCCGCAAAATGACCTGCACAATAGGGATCATGGTGATGGTAAAAGGGATATTGTCCAGAAAACCGGAAACGATCCCGGACACCCAGAGCACCGTGAGCGTGATCACATACGGGTTATGACCGATTTTCAGAAAGATGTTTTCGGCGACCCACCGGATGGCGCCGTGGGCTTCAAGGCTTCCCACCAGAATGAACAGCCCCGCGAAAAACAGCAGCGTTCCCCATTCCACCTCATGCAACATATCTTCGATGCGAACACGGGTCATGACCAGAAGTATCATGGCGACGGTCATGGCGACAACCCCCGGCGTGATTTTCGTGACGGTCTGAAGCACGAACAACCCTATGGCCGCGGCCAGACATCCCAGCGCTTTCATCAGAAACGGCCTGTCTATGTCGAGGCTCAGAAATTCGAATCGGATTTTTTCCAGCAGAAACTGTACGGAAAACAGCTTGAGCAGGCTGGTGTCGATGGGTTTGAATTTATCCCGATAGACCAGCCGGTAATACAGAATCATGGCGACGACGCTGATGACGACGATGGGCGTCAGATGAACGGCGAACTGATTGAAGGTCAGGCCGGTCTTCGATCCGATGATGATGTTGGGAGGATCGCCGATCAGCGTGGCCGTACCGCCCAGATTGGACACAACGGCCTGGCTGATGACGTAAAGCCTGGGATCGAGGCCCATCCCGACGGTCAACTCGATCACGATCGGAACCATGATCAACACCGTCGTCACATTGTCTAAAAAGGCCGAGGCGATACCGGTGACCAGCGAAAAGAGTATCAGAATCTTCAGGGGGTCGCCCCGGGTCAACCCGGCGATCCTGACGGCCAGCAGGGTGAACACGCCGGATTTACGCAGCACGCCGACAATGATCATCATCCCCATGAGCAGCAGAATGGTTTCAAAATCAATATATCCGACGGCCTGATGCTCCGTAATCCCATTGGTGATTAACAGCGCTGCAACCCCCAATAGCGCCGCCACCGCCTTGTGGGTCAACTCGAAGGTAATCGTCAGATATACCAGCATGAAAATAACAATCGGCGGAAAAACGCCTTCCATAATGTCTCCCTGTATCTTCATTCAGTTGTAGAATCATCTCGTGCTGCGTGTATTACCGAAAGTTCATCAAAAACTCAAAAATTTAAATCGGAGGTGGTGTCTGAAATTGGCATAAAGCACAGCAAAAGATATTGACATATAAGAATAAAAGAGAAATGTTGCATGTAAACCATTATCTGGAGGGCGACCATGCAACCGATCGAACAATTTTGTTGTCAGAATAAGGAATGCGAAGATCACGGTATTCGTGGTAAGGGCAACCTTGTGCCCTCGTAAAAAGTCGAATTTCGGACGGCTTTGTAAAAAGTTCGCAGGCAAGGCGCGCAAATCCGCAAGGAGTGAGGCGTACTTATGGTACGCCGCAACGACGAAGGATGCAGCGCAACGCAGCATCCGGACTTTTTACGAAGCCGTCAAATATGACCTCGTAAACGGTTCATGACAGAGGTCACATTCCCATTTATATCAAAATATTTCAATATGTTCAGCATTCAGATCTTTTTCTTAAGAAAAAGATTTTTATTTGAAACAAAAAACATTGACCCCAACACGTCAAGATGATACATAAGCGAACTCAAAGTACGGAGGGATGGCTGAGTGGTCTAAAGCGGCGGTCTTGAAAACCGTTGGGTGTCACAGCCCCGTGGGTTCGAATCCTACTCCCTCCGCCAACCGGCACGGAAAAATCGAAACGGAAAGCCCGAAGCAGCGGCTTCCATTCATGCCGGTGACGCAATCATTAATACGGAGAGATGGCCGAGTAGGCTGAAGGCGCGCGCCTGCTAAGCGTGTGTAGGGGGAAACCTCTACCGAGGGTTCGAATCCCTCTCTCTCCGCCAGCAAATAATCCGGCATCGTTCGATGCGGTCAAAAAGCCTCCGGTAAATCGGGGGCTTTTTATTTTTTACGTCATAACCACTGCGCCCGTTATTTTGACATACAGTGTTTTTCATGATATTTTTTTCGTCCGAAAAAGACAGAAGCCCGCAAGCAATATGAAGCTGTTCGCAAGCTGACCAGATAGTGGGTTACAGTAACCTGCATTACGTTAAAT